>DATGKJ010000337.1:0-6719 GCA_035294685.1 Terriglobia bacterium
ACTGCGCCCACGATCACTGTGAGGATCGCGATCACCATGGCCACAATGGGCCGCCTGATGAAAAACTTGGACATGGGTTTTAGTTCCTTTCAAGAATCAGGAGACTGGTTGCGACGTCCGTGATTCGTTGTCAGTTGCCCGTTGCAATTGACTACCTACCACCAACCCCGAGCAACGGACCACGGGCTACGGACAATAACACTCATCGCTCGTCTCCTGTCACTCGTCACTGCCCTTAAACGGCTTGGGTTGCACGGGCATGCCGGGACGAAGCCTTTCTGCGCCCTCCGCAATGACGTGTTCACCTGCGCTCAGTCCATCCTCGATAATCCACTGCGTCCCAGCGAGGCCTCCAACTTTGACCGTGCGAACGGAAACCCTGTTGTCGTTCCCTACGACATCAACCTGATAGCTGCCTTGTAGCTCTGTGACTGCGCGCTGCGGGACCAGCAACGCGCGTTTCTGTATCTGGACTACTGCGCGGACTCGGCCATATTCTCCGGGGCGCAGAATATTCCCGGGATTGGGAAAGAGCGCCGCCAGTTGGATCGCGCCGGTGCTCGGATCAACGGCCCGATCCGCAAAATAGAAAGCGCCCTCGCGTGGATACGTAGTCCCGTCGGCCAAAATGAGTTGCAGTTTCAAGCTTTGCAACTCTGGACTTGAAAATTGTCTCTGCAGCGCCAGATATTCCTGCTCGCTGACCGTGAAGTAGTCTTTGATCGGGTTGAGCGTGGAAACGGTGGTGAGCGGTCCGCTGTTTGAACTGACCAGGTCGCCGACCTGCGCCTGGGCAACTCCAGCGATGCCGCTGATGGGCGAAGTGACCCGCGTGAAATTGAGATTGATTGTGGCGGTTTCGACCTGGGCTTGCGCCGCCTGAATCTGAGCCTTCGCAGTTACGATGGCGGCTTTCGCGGCCTGGACCTGGGCCTTGTTAGCGAGATTGGTCTGAATGGCGTTGTCAAGGTCCTGTTGGCTGGCAGCTTCGGCCTTTGCCAACGGGACGTATTTATCCACATCAAGCTGGCTTTTTACCTGGTTCGCTTCAGCGTTGGCGAGTTGCGCTTCGTCCTGAAGCAGTTGCGCCTGCGCCTGAGCCAATTGTCCCTTGGCCTGGTCGAGCGCTGCCTGGAAGGGCCGCGGATCAATCTCAAAGAGTGACTGGCCTTTCTTGACGAATGATCCTTCCTTGTAATCCTGCCGAAGCAGATAGCCCGTTACCTGAGCTTTGATATCCGCATTGACCAACCCGGTCAGCGTCCCAATCCATTCTCGGTAGATTGGAACGTCCTTCGCTTCGACCTGCACGACCTCAACTTCAGGCGGCCTCGGCGGTTTCGCTTTGGCTTTCACCCTGGAGTGTGCAGCCACAACCACCATGGCGATAATGATCAAACCAACCGTTCCACCCACGACCAGTTTGTGCTTCCAAAGATTATTCACTCGAGTCTCCTTCTGTTGCTCTTCTGGTTCCGGCGCAGCGGCTCCATTCCACAGACCGCTTCGCCGTTACTTGCCAGAGCCTGGTCGATAACATATTGCTGCAATGACCCTGGCTTCAAAACGACGCTTGAGCGTCTGAAAAATCGACAATCCCTCAAAGCATTCTTCACGTGTTTTGCAGGAATGGGGTTGCATACGATGAGGCTTAATGCCTTTCTGACGTTGTATTCGCAGGGCGCTCTGCGCACGCGCGTTGGATCACCTTGATCAGGTGCATTGTCGCTACGCCTTCGACAATGAACTGGGCTCCCTCATTGCACATCATGGCCAGAATTCTCTTTCCACTCTGGTCGATAACCGTGGTCTCGCTGAGATCGATCACGCACTTGCGGCCTTTCCGCTGGTTTCGCGCCTTCTCCCACGCTGACTCGATCTCCGCAATCCAGGGTTCGGTAAGCTTACCTTCCAGAACCAAGCGTTGCTCGGTCGGAGTGTCGAAAATCGTGACCCTAAGCATCTCCACCTCCCGCGCTGAAGCCGACGGGAGTGACGAGCGCAATCGGGCAAGCTGCAGGTTGACTGCGCAGGTGACTCATGCGTGATGTCCGCGCGACAAAAAGGCGCCAGCTAGAGGACCCCGAGCCAGAAACCAGCTCACGAGTCCATTCACATCGGGCGTATAACCCAACACCAGCGTTGCAATGAACGCTGCCAGGAACATTACTTTGCCGTCTTGCCAACTGCTTCTTTTCCGGTTCTGATTGCCGAAATCGGTCTCCATCTCTGCTGATTTGGCTTCCATGGCTGTGCGCTTCCTTTCGCTTGTCGGCCTTAGAAAAAGCAGTTAGCGTGCCAATCGCGCTGTATTACGTTGATAGTCGGCAAAGTTATTGACGGAACACAGGGATAGGAGAACGAAGAGAATGCTCAGAAAAGTGAGGCGCCAGGAGAGTGATGCCAACGGGCTGGCGCTGTGCCAATCCGTTAGCAGATGATGAGGTCTTGCAGGTTGCTGTAGAAGTCGTCGAACATGTCATTCTGAGGAGCCGAAGGCGACGAAGAATCCTCGCATTTACTTGCTTCCCCAAATACAGGGATTCTTCGCTGCGCTCGCTCAGGATGACATAGCAGGAGAGAAGGATGAACGCTGGACTACCTGCCGGGCCGGGTCAGACCCAGCTTTCGCATGCGGAATTGCAGCGTGGAACGGTTTAAACCGAGGCGCGCAGCAGCGCCGTTCATTCCGCCCACAACCCAATTGGTCTCTTCAAGAACGGCCTGAATGTGCTTTCGCTCGGCTTCTTCGAGGGTGTCTTTCGTTTCGGGTCTGGCGTCGGGCGCCCGGCGTTTCAAATCGGCAAGCGCTACATTAAGGGCCGGCCCTTTGGATAGAATCACCGCGCGCTCGATGACGTTCTGCAGTTCACGAACATTGCCGGGCCAATGGTATCGGGTCAGGGCATTCATCGTTTCGGCAGGAATCGTGCGGATGGTTTTGTTCATTTTGCGTGAGAACTGCTGAGCAAAGTGGCGGACCAATGAAGGCACATCCTCAGGGCGCTCGCGCAGCGGAGGAATGTGAACAGGGAAGACGTTCAGGCGATAGAAAAGATCCGCGCGGAATTTCTGTTTCTCCACAAGTGCAGCAAGATTGCGGTTTGTGGCGGCAATCAGTCGGGCGTCAGAATGAAGCGTGCGAGTGCTTCCCAACCGCTCAAACTCGCGTTCTTGCAACACCCGAAGAAGCTTTGGCTGTAATTCCAGCGGAATCTCTCCGATCTCGTCCAGAAAGATCGTTCCGCGATGGGCCAGTTCAAAGCGGCCAACGCGCTGCGCGACCGCTCCTGTAAAAGCGCCCCTTTCGTGCCCGAACAGTTCGCTCTCAAGGAGTCCAGTGGGAATGGCGGCGCAATTGAGTTTCACGAAGGCGTTTGATCGGCGAGTGCTGAGGTTGTGGATGGCGCGGGCAATCAGTTCCTTGCCTGTGCCCGTCTCGCCATAGATGAGGACGGTTGAATCCGTGGGGGCTACAGTCTCCACCTGCCCCAGAACGCGCCGCAGGGCCGGACTTTCACCAATAATCTCCTCGAAGTTCAGTTCGCTGCGGATTTCGTCTTCCAGGTAGAGCTTCTCCTGCGCAAGCTGATCTTTAAGCACGGCGATTTGATGGAAGGCGCACGCATTTTCGACAGCGATGGCCACCTGGCTGGCCACCTGAGTTAAGAACCCGACCTCGTCCTCCGTGAATATCGTTTCTCCCAGCCTGGCGAGAGCCAGAACGCCGACAGAGCGGTTCCGGCTGAGCAAGGGTATGAAACAGCAGCATTTGATGCCTTCGCGCGCGACTACATCAGCCGCTTCACAATCCTTCCCAGGCGCGCCTGAATGATTCTTCACCAAAGGCTTGCCGGTCTGAAAAGCAGCGCCCGGAACTGAATTCTCGATAGGAATTAATTTCTCTTCACTGATCAACCCCTTGCTTTCTGGAAAGTCAAGGGCATAAACCTGAAGCTGGCGGCCTTCACAATCTGGCAGCAACACTCCTGCGCCGTCGCATTCCATCACGCGCCGAATGCTGGCTGAAATGGAGCGCAAGAGGTCACGGATCTCAAGGTTTGAGATAACCTGGTTGGTGACGTCCAGGAGAAGCTGCAGCCGGTCCCGTTCGCGCTGTAGCTCAGCCTGCTTCCGCTTGAGTTCGTCCTGCGCGCTGGCGGACGCCTTAAAGTTCAATGCGTCATCGATGGCCAGCGCCACCTGGTTAGCGACGAGCGTGAGAAAACGGATTTCATCCTCACTGTAGGCATCGAGCTCTTTGCTGCCCACAGCCAAGGCTCCCAGGCGGCGGTGCATGGTCGTCAAGGGAAGCGTGCATATGGAACGAATCCCGAGCTTCTCAAGGAATCCCACGGCCATTGGGAATCGAGTTTCATCGTCTACGGAAGGTATCACCAGGGGTTGCTGGCGCTGGTACACCCACCACGTCATCGTCTCTTCCGGCGCGAGCTTCGGAGGATGAATGGGCGAGCCGGACTCGTCGAACGTCTTGAGACGCACTTCGTGCGTGGCTTCGTTGTAGACTCCGATGCCCAAGTAGTAAAAATTCACCACCTCGCGCAACTCGCGCGCGAGAACCTTTAAGAGTTCCTCTGGACAGCGGTTTGAAATTAATGTTTGCGAAACGCGGAAAAGCGCTTGGTAGCGGTCCACTGTGACCGTTTCGAAAGCGGCTTGGAAAACACTGCTGCCCATTGTGTCCTCGCTGGAGCTTGATTTGGAGACAACGTAACGTTTATTAGATGTTTCTACCCTCATTTGCGTTTCAAATTGAAGGAGAACAGGACAGACTTTTCAGGCCAATCGCAGACCTGAAAATATGGCCACATCAGGGAGTACAGCGGTTAAGATTTTGCCGATCTCTGGACTTCCGCATTCTGGCCGGCCTCGTGTAACTGGCGAAGCTCACACTCGCCGTCACCAGCCTGCCAGAGAAATCGCTTGACCAGTTCGATGGCCTCTTCCTTGGAGTTCGCGCGAAGGATGGCGAGGCCGCCGACCACTTCTTTGGATTCGGTGAAAGGCCCATCAGTCACGGTCAGCTTGCCGTTTGAGAGGCGAACACGCGCGCCGGTAGCGCTGGGAAGGCACCCTTCAACGGCGACGAGATAGCCGGCTTTCATCCCTTCTTCGATCAGCTTGCCCATTCTGGCCATTTCCTCTGGCGTCGGAGGCGCGGTTCTTTCTGCAGTCTTATAAATGCTCAGGAATCGCATGATGAGTCTCCTTATTTTGTTATATTTAGTCTCGGCGTTGTTCTGCCAGGCGCTCGGGAACGGGTGTGAATTTCCGCTCCACTGATATGTCGAATAAGCTGCGCCGAAATCGACACGGTGGAAGAGAGGATTATTTTCTCTTGGCGACCTCGGTGCGCAAGCGCTCTTCCTGTGCGCGCAATTCGGGGGTGAGCTGAGCGGCAAAATCCTCCGTCTCGAACACCGGGCGAATCTCAACCTCCGTTCCTCCGTCGAACGGAGCGCGCTTGAGCCACTCGATCGCCTCTTCCATCGACTTCACCTGCCAGAGCCAGAAACCGGCGATCAACTCCTTGGTCTCCGTAAATGGCCCGTCTGTCACCGTCCGCTTCTCGCCGGAGAACTTGACCCGCGCACCTTTCGAACTCGGACGGAGCCCTTCGCCTGCGAGCATTACGCCCGCTTTCACCAGTTCTTCGTTGTACTTTCCCATTCTAGTGAGGATTTCCGTGCTCGGGAGAACGCCCGCCTCGGATTCCTCGTTAGCTTTCACAATGACCATGACCCGCATTTCAATTTCTCCTTCTAATTTGGCATTCGGAGCCTGACAGGCCGGTCCTGGCTGGCTCAGTTCAGGTCCTGCTCGTATGTCGAACGAAAGGTAGCGAAATCGACGGATCGTATTGTCTGCTTCACCAGATTGTCTTCCGGTTTAGAGTCGAGCGTCTGCGCGATTCCGGCTGCTAATTCGATGGCAGGCCCTCGATTTCTACCACGGGCCGGATTTCAACGGTTCCCCAGCGGCCACCAGGAATCCGTGAGGCAATATGGATTGCCTCATCAAGGTCCTTGGCGTTGATCAGGAAATAGCCGCCCAGATGCTCGCGCGTCTCGGCAAAAGGACCGTCGGTCACAAGCCGTTTGCCGTCTCGAACGCGAATGCTGGTGGCCGTTGAGGTGGGTTGTAGCGGCGCGGCAGACAGGTACTTTCCGCTCTGATGAAGCTCATTCGCAAGCTCTACGGACTCCCGATAACACTGCTCGCGCTCGGTCTCGCTGGGGCCGTCCCCCTCCTGATAAATCAGCAGCATATATTTCATTTCTTCACCTCCATAAGTAAGTCGAACACAGATTGCCTGCATCGACAGCCCTGACGAAAAACATTTACAATCGGATATGCCTGCGAACGCCGATATCCACGCCGCTGCGGCTATTGAGGCAGTCTATCGCGCCGACTGGGGCCGGATCGTTGCCGCCCTGATCAGGCTCGTGGGTGACTTTGACCTGGCCGAAGAGTGCGCGCAGGAGGCGTTCGCAGCCGCCGTGGATCAGTGGCGGAACTCCGGCGTTCCGGATATCCCGCGCGCGTGGATCATCCAGACAGCGCGGCACAAAGCGATCGACCGCATTCGCCGCCGTGGGCGATATGCGGAAAAGCTTCAATCCTACGCTGCTTCCGGCCTGGTTCGCACCATTGAAGAACCAGACTACAACGCCAGCGAAATTCCGGATGAGCGTCTT
>DATGKJ010000338.1:0-5159 GCA_035294685.1 Terriglobia bacterium
CGCGCAAGGCTTGGCCGGAAAGATCCTGCCGCTCGCCCAGCGAGCAAGCGTCGCTTAAAACCAGGATTTTAGCGCGAAGTGAAGTGGACATTGTAAAACCAGAAGGCGGAAGGCAGTAGGCAGGGGGAGATTGGCCGCTCGGTCCACTGGCTGGTGCGGCACAGCCGCAGCCGGGGCCAGATTCTAAATTTCATATTCCAGATAGCGGCCGATTCCAGATTCAGACAGCAGCCGTCACAAAAACAAGCGGACACGGATCACTTTTCGACCAGCCGATGTAGTGTCAGGCATTAGCCCGGTATCTGCCACTGCTAAGGTATCGCCGCTCCTGTAACAGGGTAGCGGCTTACCGCTTTCTGCTCACCGCTTTCTGCCTTCTGCTGTACGTTCCGCTCTTGCCCCCGGTTTTCTCAACGAGACGCAAATTGGTGATTTCAATCCCATGATCCAAGGCTTTGCACATATCGTAAATCGTCAGGGCAGCTACAGAAGCGGCGGTGAGCGCTTCCATTTCAACCCCTGTAGGCCCTGTGGAGCGAACCACGGAAGTGATATGCACGCCTGTCGAATCCATCTGATTCTTCACATCTGCGTGACTTAAAAGCAAGGTATGGCAAAGGGGAATCAACTCCGCAGTCTTCTTTGCCGCCGCAATACCGGCAATCCGGGCGATCTCCAGCGGGTCGCCCTTGGGATTATGCCTGATCTCACGAAGCGTTTTTGCGCTCATCCTCACGTAAGCTTCGGCTATGGCCTGGCGAACCGTGTCCGGTTTGGCAGAAACATCCACCATCCTGATGCGGCCTTTCGGATCATAATGGCTCAGGCTTTTGACCATAAAATTGAGTTCAGGATATATTCGATCGACGACTCAATGATTCAGTGATCCACTAACATGACATCCGCCCACTCGCCGGCTTCCAAGCGCGCCCGCTCGGGATGCACCACCAGAAACGAATTGGCGGCGGCGAGGCCGACCAGGTCTCCAGACCCTTGCCACTTGACTGGATCAACAGTCGGAACGCCCTCTTTTGAATCTACCCAGGCAGGAACAAATGTGGTGAGTTCCGGCTTCCGCGAGACAGAGCTTGCAAGGCGAGCCCGCAGAAACAAGGGTTTGGCGAATGGCGCGCCGGAAAGCGCACGGATTGTTGGCCAAACGAAGACGCGAAAAGTGACGTAAGTTGAGACCGGATTTCCTGGCAGGCCGAAGAAGAACTTTTCGGCAACGCGCCCGAAAACCACGGGCATCCCCGGTCGGATGGCGACCTTTTGAAAGTAGAATTCCGCCCCTAGTTCGGCCAGCACTTGCTCGACCAGGTCGTACTTCCCGGCGGAGACTCCGCCGCTTAACAGCAGCAGGTCTGCTGCGAGGCCCTGCTTGATAAGTCGCCTCAGCGCTGTCACTTCGTCCGGCGCAGTTTCAAGAATCTGCGCGATGCCCCCGGCCTGGGTGATCTGCGCCGCCAATAGCGAGGAATTGCTGTTGCGAATCTGAAACCATTCTGGCCTCTGGTTCATACCGACTAGTTCGTCTCCGGTGGCCAGAACCGCCACCGAAGGCTTACGAAAAACCTTGACGGAGACCTTGCCGATAGCGGCCAGAAGTCCAATTTCACCTGCGCCAAGCCTCTGGCCGCGCGAAAGCACCCGATCACCCTGAGCTGCTTCGCTTGCCTTGTGAATGACGTTCTCAAACGCCCGAATCGGCCTCTGGAAAATCACCTGCGAGTCTTCCACCTGCGCATGCTCAACCATCACTACGGCATCCGCCCCTTCCGGCAGCGGAGCGCCGGTCATGATGCTGATGCATTGGCCTTGCCCGATGCTGCTGCGGAAGTATCCACCCGCGCGGATTTCGCCAACGCAAGTGAGCGTAACGGGAAGGGAGGTGAAGTCGCTTGATCTGACCGCGAAGCCGTCTCGCGCCGAACGATGGAATGGCGGGTAGTCCCGGTCCGCAAACACATCCTCAGCCAGGATTCGACCGAGAGTTTCGGTAAGGGGCAGGGTTTCAGTGGAAGTGTTCGGTACAGCGCCGGACAGCTTTTCTTCCACGGTTCGCAGCGCTTGGTCGAAGGGCAGGATCATGGCTTCCAATAATCCGGGTGGAGCAAACCTCGTGCTTTTTACGAGGTATGCTCCACCCCAGTAAGTGAAAGGGCAAGGAATTTTTCCACGAACTACGGACAACGGACCCTTGGCGGTTTATTGCTGCTTCAAGGCTGCATGTTTCGTCCATCCGCTGTTTTCCATCCAGATCGTTTGCTCGCGGCCAGGCCCGGTTGAGATCATGGCGATTTCCACTTCGACCTGATCCGAGATGAACTGGAGATAATCTTTGGCTTTTTGGGGCAGTTGAGCATAATCGCGCAGACCGAAGGTGGATTGCTGCCAGCCGGGCAGCATTTTGTAGCGTGTCTCGACTCGTTCAAGCGTTTCCACTTCAGCGGGAAATTCCGTCAAGGTGCGGCCATTCACTTGATATTCCACTCCCACGGGAATTTCCGACAGGTGATCGAGAATGTCGAGCTTGGTGATGATGAGCGCGCTCAAATGATTGATCCTGGAGCTGTAGCGCGCTGCGGGCACGTCAAACCACCCGCAGCGCCGGGGGCGACCGGTGACCGCGCCGTACTCGCCGCCTCGCTCACGAAGCAGTTCAGCTCCTCGGCCTTCCACTTCAGTCGGAAACGGTCCGCTGCCCACCCGCGTGGTGTAGGCTTTCGAGACTCCGATCACGGCCCCAATCCGCGTAGGGCCCACGCCCGTGCCGGTGCATGCCCCGCCGGCGGCGGCGCTGGAGGAAGTGACAAACGGGTAGGTTCCATGATCGAGGTCAAGCAGCGTGCCCTGTGCCCCTTCAAAAAGCACCGTTTTTCCACGGTCCATCTCGCGGTTCAAGTACTCCGCCGTGTTGACCAGAAAAGGGACGATGCGCTGCGCCTGCGACCAGTAGCTTTCAATCAGTTGATCTGCGTCTGCAATGACTTCCCCGGAAAAGGCGGCGGCGTAGCGGTTTTTTTCGAGGAGCGCCCGCTTACACTTCTCCCGAAAAATTCGGGCATCGCGCAGGTCCGAGCAGCGCAAGCCGCGCCGCGCAGCCTTGTCTTCGTAGGAAGGGCCAATGCCCTTCGATGTGGTTCCGATTTTGTCATCGCCGCGAGCGGCCTCAGCGGCCTTCTCGTGCATGCGGTGGTAGGGAAGGATCAGATGCGAACGGTCGCTGATCCGCAGGCGGTCGCCCACCTGGATGCCCGCTCTCTCAATGGCTTCCACCTCACAAAGCAAGGCTTCCGGATCGAGGACGACACCATTGCCGATCACCGCAATCTTACCCGGGCGTAGAATGCCGCTCGGGATAAGTTGAAGAATAAATTTCTTTCCGTCTACGACGACAGTGTGCCCGGCGTTAGCGCCGCCCTGGTAACGGGCTACGAGATCAAACCGGTCCGCCAGGACATCAACCACTTTGCCTTTGCCTTCATCCCCCCATTGAACACCCACTAAAACTGTATTCTTTTCCATATCGAGAAAACGCTCGCACACTACGATGAGCCGAGCTTATTGTAACCCGAAAACGCTGAATCAGGTTCGTCAGGCTGGAAAATGACGGCAGATAGCGAACTCTGGAGAGAAGAATGCAACAGTGATTTTACATTGCCATCCGTCGGGCGTGGTGGCATGAAGAGTTTGTGTGGAGAACGCTATTGTAGCGGTGGTGTCCTCACCGCCGGTCTTTATTTTCAGTCTTTATTTTCAGTCGCCCGGGCGTACGGGACATCGCCGCCTGATCGTAAGAGCGCTTGACAACCAAGAGAGAATCTCCTGGGTTTTGACTCAGACCCATAGGGTCGCTGGCACATTTTTGCAGTGGCTTCTGGACGCTCGTTCGTTTGTGCCAGAATCGGGTGTGATTCTGGATCACCATCGCGGAGGGCTTCAAGGTGGCCCGTGTCAAATTTTGTAAGGTTTTGGGATGAGGGGCAACGGCAAGCTGGTTAGAGATGCTTTTCGATCATCTTCGTGATGATATCTTTAGAAGTTGCCCCCACAACCTGTTCCCGGACCTGCCCATCCTTGAATAACAGCAATGCAGGGATGCCTCGGATGTTGTAGCGGGTTGCGAGAGACTGATGATCATCCACGTTCAATTTACCCACCACAGCCCGGTCAGCATATTCAGCCGCGACAGCATCCACCGTGGGAGCCATCATGCGGCAGGGCGCGCACCAGGGAGCCCAGAAATCCACCAGCACAGGCTTCGTGGATTTCAAGACTTGCTCGTCAAAGTTTTGTTCGGTGAATTCCATGATGTGATTTCCTGCCATAGGGTTCCTTCTCCTAAAATGTTGCGTTCAGAGAATAGACCTGTCCCCAGCCCGCTTTGCGGGGCGACATGTCGGAATAAAGCCTGGCGCTACAATCAGGAAAAACCGGCCAGAGTCAGTCATCGTATTTTCCAAACGTAACGCTAGTCAATTGGATGTTTATGAGGCCATCTTGGTTCGGACTTTTGCCGCTCGAAGCCGCTCATAAATCTCAGCATACGCGCGCGCTGAAACAGTCCATGAGAAGTCCTGGCTCATGCCGTTCTGCATGACTTGCGCCCAGGCTGCCGGTTGGCGGTAAAATTCAAGCGCCTTCCGAATTGCCCCGAGCAGGGCAGCAGCCGAATAATCGCTGAATTTGAAGCCCGTGCCCTCTTTCCCGTCAAATTCCTGGATGGTGTCATCCAGCCCTCCGGTGGCCCTCACCACGGGCACGGTGCCGTATTTCAGGCTGTAAATTTGGTTCAGTCCGCAGGGCTCATAACGCGAGGGCATGAGGAAAATGTCAGAGCCGGCTTCAATCTGGTGAGCGAGCTCATTGTCATAGGCTACCTTAACCAGGAACTTGTCCGGATATTGAGCAGCAAGCGCGCGGAATAACTGTTCGTATTTCGCCTCACCTGTGCCTAATGCAACGATATAAAGGTCCGTTTTGACTAACTCTTCAGCAATCTCCGCAATCAGATCAAAACCCTTCTGAACGGCGAAGCGAGAGACAATTCCAATCACCGGCCGATCGAGCGCGGGCTGAGTGACGCCCATCCGCATCAGCAGGGCTTTCTTGCAAACCTTTTTCCCCTCCAGATTCTGCGGCGTATAGCGGGCGGG
>DATGKJ010000339.1:0-21317 GCA_035294685.1 Terriglobia bacterium
CGGAATGAGAGCGGCCGGCGTCGCTATCATGACGTCCGAGATGCAAAAGCAGGCGCTCGAACTCCTCCGATCTCATCATGCGCCCGCCGTCTTCGAAGATGTCGGCGCGGCAGATCGCCACATCAGCAATCTGCGCATTGATTACGAGGGCGGCATTCTGAAAGCCGTTCGTTACCTGGTGGATTTGGGGCATCGGAACATTCTTTTTGTGAAAACCTACCCGGTGGGAGACGAGCGTGGCATCAATTTTTTTTCCATCCGCCAGCGTTTTGAGGCTTTCCAGGCCGCAATCAAAAGCTTCAAAGCCCTTGGAGTTTCACCCCAAGTCGTGACTTACGGCGGACCCGGACCCGTAGCGGGTTTGGGAGCGATTCGCAAGGCACTGACGCAGTCGCGATTTACAGCCGTGGTGGCGATTGCTGACCCGCCCGCTCTGGGGATTTTGCGCGGATTGCGCGAGGCGGGACTTTCCATTCCTCGGGATGTTTCCGTAATTGGCTTTGACAATACTTATCTCTGCGAGTATTTGAATCCTCCCCTTACCAGCGTGAACATCCCGCGCGCCCTTGTGGGGCGGCTGGTGGTCGAAACGCTGCTGCGAATGATTGAAAACAACGAGCCTGGCCGCGAATTGCGCGTCGAAACCGAACTGATCGTGCGCGAATCCACCGCCCCGCCGCCCAACAAGCGCGCAAACAAAGGAACCCGCCGCCATTCCTGACGGGCCTATTGGGGCAATCGTCTGCCGTTCTGCGCAGATTGGCTCACTTCACATGCAGGATGCCAGAGAGACCACGGCCCCAAGCAGCGCGCCAATGCCGCCTCCCAGCAGAACGCGCGTCCGCCGCGAGCAATTTTGCCACTCGCCGGTAAAGAACCCCAACGCATTTCCCATCAGGATGAACGCGCACATATAGAGTCCCCACGCAACCCCTTTGGAAGGGTGATGACGCCCGCTGGCCCCCAATCCATACAGGAGCATGCCCCCAAAGCCCAGGACGCCCATGCCTGCGGTCAGCAGCCAGTTTCGTGTTGCGAATTTTCGCCAGAAAAGCGGGATGGAATGAAAGCGCAGTCCGCAACCCATGCCATAAGCCAGCGCGATGAATCCGGCGCCCAAGGAGAGCGGAATCCAAACGACCAGCGGCGCGATGAGCGGGGTTGCGCCGAGACGCATGGCGCTTTGAACCAGGCCGTCGTTGAAACTGAGCGCCAGCCCCATGCTGGCTGAAAACAAACCCGCAAAGATGGCAATGATCAAAGCCGCGGAAAAACTCAGGCGGGGAATCGGCATCACAAGATCCAATGTTTGGGCGTGCCGCAGATGCTGTTCCTGGTGCCGCCGCTCCCCGGCGCGGGAAAAGGCGACGCTGCCTGCGATGCAGAGAGTCAAGCCGGCAACAAAGAGGAGAGGATCCCTGGGATGGCTCAGACCCGGCCAGAATAATGGGAGCAATGCCCCTGTCAGCGTTGTAATCCCAAAGACCAGCGAGTAGGTGAATGAAAGTCCGAGGCTGGTGAGGCTGATGCCATAACCAATTCCACCGATGCCCCAAATGACGCCGAACAGAAAGAGCGCCGCCCATTGCCCGAAAGAAACGCCGTCAAATGCGGCTCGAAGCTTTGGCCAGTTCAGAGCCAGAAAGGCTATCGGAAACATCAGGTTAGCCGTCAGCGCTTGCCCCACCCAGACGTGTTCCCAGCGCCAGCCGCGAAAATATCTCATGGGCCAGGCGAAGGATGCCTGCGTTATTCCCGCAAGCAGCAGAATGGCTACGCTGGCCTGGCCTCCGCTTTCGAGAAAAGGCATTTCCCCACCCCCGACTTCCATGCGAACCGCATTGTTCCGGCACACTACCGGATTGATGCGAATGCTCGCATTGCATCACCGATCTTACCGGAAATTAAGGCTTGGGCGCACCCTCGACGCGGAGAGTGAGGATTTGGAACGGTCTTACCGAAAAGCTCAGACTGTCAGAAGATACCGACAGCGCTTTCTGATTTTGCTCAACGGCATTGCATAGCCATGCAGACGTGATTTCCATGTGCGGGATTTGAACACTTACCGTGGTTTCCTTCCCAGCGGTTTCGATAAAGCGCAGGATGGTTCCCTGATTATTTTCCGCGCGTTTCCAGTTGACCAGCACCACATTGGGCTGACTGGTCTTGAGGAAACTGCCTTCGACTCCGTTGAGAGGCGCAGGACGGCTCACCGCCTTGTCATTGGGAATAATTTCATTCACTTCAAACGGCGTCATTTCCGACCACCCCAACCGGCTCAGCGCATCGGGGCTGATATTTTGCCCGCTGGTCACGACGTAACGGAAAGTAAAGTCTCCGCCCTGATCGGCCCGGTAGTTGGTGAACCAATAGTTGTTCATGGCATAAGAAAAGATCGTGCCCTTGCGCCGACCAAACGATAAGGGCCACGCGCCGCGCACAATATCGCCCAGCGTCACCAGAGGAGCGTCCACCGGAACGATTGCCACCGTGGTTCCTTCCTGTTGCGCCTCAATCCAGTGTTGCACTGAAAACCATTCCTTCCCCGCCCCAGGCAACTGATCGTGAGCGGGATCGACATAGCCGTTTTGAATCTCATACCGGAATTGGGGATGGTCCATAGAGAATGGGAACGCGAAATAGACGCCTTCTTTCGTATCCACAGCGTTTTTATGAACGCGGTTGATGAATTCAATTGTCTTCTGGCCATTGAAAAGAATGATCTCAGTATCAATGCGAGGCGTATTGGTTGCCGAGCTTTCAAGCCGTGCGACCATACCGAAAGGCTCGCGCGTTACCGAGACCAGACGCCCCGCGGCCGCTCCGTGAACGGTGAGTTGCGGCACGGGCAATCCTGGATAGTTATAGATCAGGCTATTCATGGCTGGCTGGTCGCCGCCCGTTACATAAAGATACTGGTCAAAGCGGTAGGCGCTCGACGGGTCAACCAAGTCTTTTTGCAACTCTTTATCGTAAATGCTCTTCACCGCGCCGCTGTCGGGGTCGAGCGCGATGCGGTAGTACTCGTTTTCCATGACGTCCGCCGAACTCGTTTGCGGAGCGGGAGGCTTGGAAGCGGCCTTCTTCAAGGCATAGCATCGATAACCCACCGAGGGCACATCGCTCGCCATAAAGCGCACACGCTGATAAGCGTCGCCCGTCGAGAGGACTTCATAAGGCACGGCTTGCTGCGTGGCGAGGTCCACGATTTCGTCGCCTTTGGGAAGGTCCATTTCAACCAGGCCGCTCCGCTGCCAGTTGAGCGGATTAAACACCACCCAGGTGCCGCTTGAATCGTGAATGGATGCTGCAATCACCGCCATGTTGCGATCCAGAATATAATCCAGATCGTGCCGGGCGCGAATCGCGAACGCATCTTTCACCGCCAGTTGGCGAATCGATTCCTGGCTGCGCGGATTGGATACGCTGCCGGCGGCTCCCCAGGTGTGCTCATCAAAAAGAATCAGATTGCGCCACATCTGCCGAAGGATTCCTTGCTCAGGCTTCACTTGGGGGTTTAGCAAAGAACTTAACGTGGAAATTTTCTCAGCGGAGAGAGCGCGCTGCTCGCTTTCGCGATTCATCACCGCAAAGTAAGCATCGGAAATGATGCCATCCTCCCAGTAAGGCCCGCCATCGCCACGAATCACAGGAATGGAATTGCCCTCTTCCTGGGCAATCGCCTGAAGCGCGCTGCTGAAATCGGTATAGACCAGCTTGGGATAGGCATAGACTTTATTCCATGCGCCCACGAAGGTCGCTTGCTGAGGAAAGAGGTCCGAGTTTTCCCACTGCGCGCCGAATAGCAGCACGGAACTTGGCTTGTACTCCCTGGTGGAATACACCTGCAGGAATCTCGGCAAAGCGTCGTGCCCGATCATCACGCGAGGCGGCAGGCCGAAAAATTGCCCCACTTGCCCATAACTGTCCGAGTACCACATCAGCACCTTGCCACCGTCGGGGCCTTCCCACCAGAAGGGCGATCCTTCCTGCAAATGGCTTTGATTCAAAATTGGCCCGCGAATCTGGTCGCAGCCCGCCAGGAAATATTTCAGTCCCGCCGCCGCCAATACCGAAGCGTAAGACCAACTATACGAAGGCACATCGGTGATGTTGGCGTAATCGAAGGCTTCGCCGTGCTGCTGATCGAATCCGAAACTTGGATAAAGCGAGCGTATCAAGGTCTCAACTGTCGGAAAGCCTGTGAGGAGATTGGCATATTGCGCCGGGATAAAGATCTCCTTTTCCCGAATCGCCTGTAAAAGCTTCTGCTGGTCGTTCGCGCTTCTCCCGGCGAAAAATTGCTGAAGCACCCAATATCCATCGGGGCTGTAACGGAAATCCGGATTCTTCCGGATCATCTCCATGGCCTCGTCCAGAACACGGCTCTGCACCTCAGCCACCTTTGCCTGATAATCGGTGTAGCCTACGTCCAGATGCTCGTGAGGGACCACCAGCACGGTCCACTTCCTGGACGGAGTCAAGGTTTCTCGGAAATGGCGGGAGTGCCCGCGAAGAGTCACGGTCAATTCCGCGGAGGTTGAAGAGGAAAATTCGGGCACAGCAAATTCCACTCGTTGCTCGCCAAAATCATGATCGGGAGAGAGAGACTGCTTGAACTTTTGATGGTCCACCGTCAACACAACACGCCCCTGGTTGGAGGGCGCATTGTGGTCTACAAATACATCCACGATTTCCGTAAGCTGGTTATCCTTCTTTTGATAGAAGACTGTAGGCTGAACCTGGGCCGTGATTTTGGCGGAGTCAAACTTTTCCTGTGGATCCTGATCCAACTCCAAAGCGTCGTAGACGATCCCCGGATTGCTGGCATCATCACGCTGGTTAGGTTCATCGATGGCGGTCAGCACCAGGCGGTTCGTTCCGGTTCGGAGAAAGCGCGTAGGAAGTTCCACCTCCACCGTATCGTTCCAATATTTAGACCCTGGCACGTCGTTCCATTGCGGGCGCTGATAGGCCCAACCTCGATGGCCGTTGATATCAATTTGCAGTATCGAAAGACGCTGGGTCTGAATCACCATCCCCACTTTCAGGCTGTAGACGCCTTTGAGGGGTTCCTTAAGATCGAACTGGATGGTGTAGGGATAAGGATGGTATCCCGCCGTGCCGTTTGACGTTCCAGGCTGAAACGCAGGCCAGTCTTTTTTCGGGACGTTTTGACCCACGATATAAACGATCGGGTTTTTGGGATAGCTCAGCCCAAACAGAGGCGGCCCGACGCTGCCCTGATTGAATTCCATCGACGAGTGATCGAATTTCCCGATCTGCCAAAGCGTACTGGGCGCCGCGCTGATCCATGCGCACGAACCCAATATCACAATCAGAAGGAATAGAAGCCAAAAAAACCGATTCGTTGGTTTCATCTCCGCTGCCTAAGCTCCTCCAAAACCCGGTTTTCTGCGTTGTTTTGAACAAAAGAGGCGGGAATTCAACCCCGCCGAAGTCTTCCCCCTTTCGAGAGAAGCGCGGAAGGCCGGGGAGGGGTTGGGCCTTCTCGGCGGGGTTGAGATCACGCCCCTTCAGTCGAGTGGAACCTCAAGGGTTCGCCTGCAGAACAGAACCGCAATGGCTGTTCTTACACAGTCTTTATAAAATAATGCCCGAGGGGCGTCGATTTCAACTGAATCTTTATCTAATTTACTCGATAAAGCTCCGCGCGGGCAGGTCTATATCACTTGATCTTTCCGAAACTCCGCAATCTTTTCTTTGCTGTAACCGAATTCCCTCAAAATCTCCTCCGTGTGCTCGCCCAGCAGAGGCGGCCTTCGGATGGCGGTTGGGGTGCGGCTGAATTTGATGGGAGGCGCAATGGTGCGGAATTTCTCAGCGCGCGGGTGATCAAAGCCAATAATGGTTTGATTGTGCCTCACCTGAGGGTCGTTCTCTACCTCTGGAAAATGATGAACGGGCGCCGCCCAGATATCCGCCGCCATGAAAATTTCCATTAACTCGGCGGTCGTTCTTCGCTCAAACCCCGGATCGAGCTGTCGCTTGACCTCATCGCGATTTTCAATCACGTTGCGGGAATCGTTTCCGGCAAAACCTTCCACCCCGACAAGCTCTGCAATCTTGCCGATGGGCATCATCGCCACCGCGATGTACCCATCGCGCGTCTTATAAATCCCCATCGGCGCGCCCACATAAGGATGCCCGATGCCTGCCGCGCTGCGCTGAGGCTCAATGCCCGAATTGAGATATAAAGTCAATTCCTGAGTCGCAAGGCTCATAATGGAACTCAACAGATTGACGTCTACCCGCTGTCCCAAGCCCGTCTTCTGCCTTTCCGCAAGCGCTGCAAGCACGCCGATGACGATATGAAGCGCGGCGGTCAGGTCAGCAATCCCGATCCCCGTCGGCATTGGCGGATCGGAAGCCGAGCCGTTCAGCATCAAGACGCCTGCGACGGACTGCGCCAGCATATCCTGGCCTGGTCGCGCGCGATATGGACCGTCCTGCCCCCATCCGCAACTGGCGCAATAGATCAACGGAGGGTGAATTTTGCAGAGCGCCTCATAACCAAGCCCCAATCGATCCATAACGCCGGGCCGAAAGTTTTCAACCAGAATGTCGCTCGCTTGAATAATGCGCAGAGCAATCTCTTTTCCCCGCGGCTCCTTCAAGTTCAGCGTGATGCTTCGTTTGGCTCGATTGAATGTAAGAAAAGACACGCTTTCGCCGTTGATGTAACGGTCATAAATCGACCAGTTGCGCTGCCAATCTCCGCCCAGAGGCTCGATCTTGATAATGTCGGCGCCCATATCCCCAAGCATCTGCGTTGCGCTTGGCCCCTGCACGAGTTGGCTGAAATCGGCTACTCGGATGCCTTCCAGCGGTCCACCCAATTCCTTTCCTCCTTGTCGGTTCGTCCAGACTGCCTGACCTATTGATGCTCGCAAAATACGGTGACGACCCGCCTTCGTAGCGCCGCCGTCTCGGCGGCATCTTTCGAGGCCGGCAAGATGCCGGCGCTACCAGAAAATCGTCATCTTAATATGCGAATCTCAGTAAATAGCAGATCGCTTCCCGACTAACTCATTCACCATTGCCTCTTCAGCTTGCAGAACGCTCTCGATCAGGGCAAGGCGTTCCCTGCCGGGAACGAATTCCAACTTGCGAATTCCCAGAGGGTCCACTTCATTGCGAATAAGGCGCAACTCTTCCACAGAGGGCGGCAAGGTTACGGGAAGCGGCTCCGCAACCAGAAATTGGCCCCCGGACTGTTTCCGAACTTCTTCCAAACTTACTTGCGGATGAATGCTCACCAGCCGGAATCGTCGCTCGTTAGAATCCAACTCAAAAATGCCCAGATCGGAAATCAGGCGCACTTTTCCGGGCTGCAATCCAGCGGCAAGACGCTCAGTATCGCTCGCCAGCCCGCGCGCCGCTGTGCAAAATGTGACTTTCTCGACGAAACGTTCAGGCGAGTGCCGGGTAAGATAAAGCACAAAGTTCTGATGCAGGTTGGCCACATCGGCCATGCCGCCCTGCCCCGGCAATCGCAACCGTTTCCCTTGCCCTTCAATCCAGGCGTTATTCGTGCGACCGTGAGCGTCAATCTGAGCCACGGTAATTACTTCATGCGTGATTCGTCCGGACTGATAATACCAATGATAAGTCTCATCACCGCCCCAGCATGCCTTCGCCGTTTCATACTCGAGCGGCTCCGCGAGGGTGAGGGTCATGGGATGAGGGTCAATATCAATAAAGCCGCCATTCAACGCGATCAGCGTCAACCCCGGCGCGTGGGTTCGCTTGGCAAGTAGATAGGAAACCATCGCCAGAGGTGAAACCGATCCCACCGAGCAAATGCTTGTATTGTTGTATTCACGGGCCAGGCATACAGCCAGAAGTTCATCCGGGGTGTACGGCACATTTTCCTCAATCTTCAGCCCGTGACGACTTAATCGCGACGGAGTTAAGTCCTGACGCGAGACCCGCGCAGCCCGCGCCAGAAACTTTTGCCTCGGCTCGCCGCACACGAACATTCGATCTTTGCGGGAAATGATTGAATCTCTGCGCTCTGAATTCTTCCCTACACCCGATGATGCCGTGGATTTTCGCCGGGCCTGCTCCGCGCGAACATAGCTTAAAAGTCGGGAATAATCGGTGGTGTAATAGGGCAGACAGGAAGCGGGGTAAGCTCCATAGGGAACGCAAGCAATCGCAGAGACAAAATTCCGCGGCAGGACGAACGAGCGCGGCGCGCGTCCGATTTCGCCTACTTCCACAATCTCTTCCACGGTGACCAGCGTCTTTTTTGCCGCGCCAATCAGACTCAGATCAAGTCCTCGCGCTCCCTGGATTTCCACATTGCCTGCTCGGTCGGCGCGCTGCGCGTGTAACAGCAGCACCTCCACATCCAGCCGCCGAGCCTGGCCCACCGGCTCACCCGTAAACGGCGACTTCACCGCCCGCCAAAAATCACCGGTTTGCATCAAATCCGATCCCACTGGCAGTTGAAACGGCATCTCCGGCAGGTTGAATTGAGCCGCCTTCAGCCCCTCAATCATGGCCAAGGCTGACCATTCCTCAACTTCGATGGTTTCTTTTTCCAAGGCTTCTCGAAAACGCGGCGCAAGCCCGAAAATATCGAGACTCGAAAAGCAAAAGACCAATTTTTTGACGGCCTGCGCTTCAAGAAACATTTCCAAAGCCAGCCCTCCACCCCAACTGATGAAGGTGAAATCGCGCTGGCCGGAGTTCAGCACTTCCTCAATCAAGGCAATAGGCAGCCGAGCGAAATGGACTCCGCCAATGCCCAGACGGATTCCGCCTGAAACGCTCGAAGCCAACTCATTCAGACTCACGATTTCCGCCATAGAAGTCCGTTCAATCCCATGCGGTAGGGGAAATCCAACCCTGCACTCAACCCGCAAGCGAAATTACATCGGCCCGCTCGCTGAAAGTCCTCCATCAATCACCAGGCAATGACCTGTGACCCAGGAGCTTTCATCGCTGGCCAGGTAAAGCGCGCCGTAAGCAATATCGATGGGCTTGCCGAGGCGACCGATGGGATGCATCTTTAACCAGGCAGCGCGCAGCTTTTCAGGATCGGGTGAGCGCGCGAGCACTTGCAGATTCAGCGGAGTCTCGACCGTGCCCGGAGCAATACAGTTCACACGAATGCCCTTCGCCGCATACTCCCGCGCCATTTGTCGCGTCAGGCTGATGATGCCTCCTTTGCTCGCTGCATAATGTGGATAGCCGGCAAAGCCCATCAGTCCCTGCACCGAAGTGATGTGCACGATAGAGCCGCGCCCTTGCGCCAACATTCCAGGCAAGACATACTTTGACGTCAAGAACATACTCGTCAGATTGACGCGAAGAATGCGCTCCCATTCGGCAATTTCCATCTCATGGACTGCACCTTCCGAAGCGATACCGACGACGTTCACCAGGATATCGATGTGGCCGAATTCGTCCAGCCCCGCTCGCACAGCCTTTTTAACCGCTTCTTCCGAACCCACATCGGTCACCTGAAATAAACATTGGCTTCCCTGGGCGCGAATCCGTTTTTGCACTTCAGCGCCCTGCTTCTCATTGATATCAAGACCCACAATTGCAGCGCCCTCGGTAGCGAACAACTCCGCGATGGCCTCTCCGATGCCCATCGCCATTCCGGCCACCAGCGCCACTCGATCTTTTAAACGCATATGGAATCCTTGAAAAACAAGCTGTCAGGCATCAACGGTCAGCTTTCAGCGAAAAATTGAAAATAGCGTCAACCGGCGACTAACCGAAGCTTCTACGTCCTCTGCGCGCCTTCGCGCGTAATGGTATAGCCTTGGCCTTGATAATTGACGTTTCGCAACTGAGCTTCAGGATCAAAATCCATCAGTCGAGAACTCACGCGGATTCCGTGATCAAGGCCCAGATCAGCGCCGAAAATCGAATCGATGACTAAATCCGCGAAGCTACCTCCCGAAACAATCGCCCAATCGTTTCCGTAGGGCTGGTCCAGGGGGCTCTTCATGGCGCCTCCTTGTTCCGGCGGGAAGATGTTTTCAACGATGTGAGCCTGCGCATAAGGTCCCTGGTTTCCTGAGCGGGCAAGCCCTTTCACCCATTCGGCGACGCGCGCGGAGGGATTCGTCTTATACAATCCCTTGGCAGTCATGGAAGGCCATGCCGCATAGGCGCCCAGCCAGCTATGGTCGGCGCGCACATTCCAGGTGGCGTCCGGATCGCCCGGCGAAAGAGCGTGCATCCACAAGGGCGTATGAAGCTGGCTCCAGAAGAAATGGCTCATCTCTCTTTTTTGTTCATCGCTCAGATCCTCGAACATGGTGTCGAGGACGGTCAACAGGTCGTAACAATGGCGGACTTCATTAAACGTTCCATCAGGCTGGCCGCACCGCCACCAGCCTTTGCTCTTTACGTACAGCAGACGATTGATGCGTTCGGCCAGTTCCCTGGCTTCCGTCCGCAACTGCGATGCGCGGCTTCGGTCGCCCCGACGATCAAGCAGCGCTGCGACAAACCGCATTCCATAAACATTTCCGGCATTCATCGCCGGAACCTCATGAATCCAGGTGCTGACCACTTCCAGCAGATTTTGTATCTCGCCATAATCCGCCAGCCCCGTAGAGCTTTTTACCAGCTTCTTCCAATAAAGGGCATGATCCACTAAATGCTCGATAACAGGCTTTTCCTCCAGCTTCTTATCCAGCCAGCCAAAATTCCCTGTCACGCGCAGGTAATTATCCGCGCAACGCAGAATGCCCATATCGTTCACGGCGTACCAGGGTCCCACGCCCTGACCGGTCAGGTAGTCTGTCGCCAGGTGCTGGTGCATGTCGCGCGCAAGCCAGACCTCAATCAGAGAACGAAGCGCCTTCGGGTCCAACAGCGAGAGGCTGAGCGAGGTCAGCATAGTATCCCAGACAAAGCTGAGCGTGGGTATGACACGGCCGATGGTGACGTAGGTTGGGCCGTAAACGGAATTGGGAGAAACTCTCCGGCAGAAGAGCAAACCTGCGATTCCGTTGTAATAGAGCTTCCACAGCGCCGGATTATGAGTGTGAAGTTGAGGCAAATGTCCGGAGAACTCTGAATTGCCGGGAGTGAAGGCCGCCTGGAGAAGGCTGGCGGCGGCGCGTTCGTTTTCCTGTCGCAATTCGTCAAAGCCAGCCTGGCGCCGCTTGTAGGTTTCAAGCGCAGCATCCGCAGCTTCATCGATGACGTTCAAGTAATGAAGCGAGCGACTTTCACCCGGTCCCAGGGAGAATTCATAGACCAGCATCCGCTTCTGTTCGATGCGATCAGGTCGCGGCGAAATGCCTTGCACGGAAACCGCCCGGCTATGCTGAGCCTCGAAGATAACGCATCCATTGGACTCGTTCGGAGTGACATGATTATCGGCCTCGGCAGGGGTATTCACAAACCACGGTTTTCCACTTGTCGCCGTGACGCCAGCACGCAGGTCGAAGCCCAAGGTCAACTTGCGGCGTTCGCCGCTTTCATTTTTAACGACGATGGACTCGGCGACGATGCGCTCCTGGGAGGGCAGAAAGGTTTCTGTCTGAAACAGAAGCCCTACGACGCGAGTTTCGCGCAGGATCTTGTGAGGATACCAGATATACGCTACGCGCCCTGCGGGCGCCGGATAGTCCGTTAAAATCTGATCGTCGAGAAACAATTCGCAAGTCACAAGATTCCCGGGACTGAAAGCTATCTCCGGAACACCACAGCAGCCGAAAGGAGGGAAAGCGATGGCTGTCATGGCCGAGACAGATTTATGGCTGGCCATGGAACCCAATTCGTTTTGCGCCTGAGGAGGATTGAAATAGTCCCGAAAATGATGAACAAGCTGGTCGCTTGCCAAATCGGAAGGCTTGGGAATCGCGGCAAGCGGTTCTCTTCCTCGCCCAACCTCTTGCGAGAGCGGCGGCGCGCCTGCCGCATGATCCGCCGATGAGGACGCCAGCGGCAAAGCGCTTCCGAGGGCTCCAAGTTTCAGAAACGACCTTCGGTTCAAAGATGATGCCAGGGATCGCACAAAGTCAGGATGGTCTGGAACGTTCATGAGTCAACTGAAGATGATAACAGCGCAAGCTGCGGGTGGCCATTCAGAAGCTGTTTTCATGATGCTGCGGCGAACCCGATCGCCCCTCACCAGAGCAACTTTAACCCGAACTGAACCTGCCGGGCGGGTCCAGCGCCAAAAATTTTCATAAACGTTGGGGTATCCACAGCCGTGTTCGCGCTGCCTGCCAAAGCAGAAAATCCTGCGCTGGCTCCAAGCCCTGGCGGGCTGAAATTGGCAAGGTTCGGCAGATTGAAGAATTCCCCTCGGAACTGCAACCTCAGCGACTCTCGAAGTTGAAAGTCCTTGGCGAGCGCCACATCCAGCACATCCTGGCTCGGTCCGCGCAAGGTGTTGCGACCGAGATTCCCGAAGGTGTAAGGGGCAGGCAAAGCAAAGGCGGCTGGATTGTACCAGGCGTTGATCGTTTGCTTGAAGCCCGGAGGCAAAGGATTGCCTACCAGTTGAGCCCGCTGGAAGCCGCCATTGACGTTTGCCACATCGAAGGGTAGAGAGACGCTGAACGGCGAACCGCTCTGCAAGCTCCAAATCCCACTCAAAGTCCACCCTCCCAGCAACGCATCGGTCGCGCCGCCCCAATTGCTTCCAAAGTGCCTGCCTCGGCCAATTGGCAATTGATAAGCCGAACTGAAAACAAACATATGGGTTATGTCAAAGTCACAATTGGCGTAATCTCGCCCCATATCATAAATGGTCTGAGGGGCGCTGTCCGTGCCGCCAGAGGAAATGTCGAGACAGTGGGACCACGTGTAAGATCCTAAAAACGTCAAGCCTTCCGAGAATCGCCTTTCGACTTTAACCTGCAAAGCGTCGTAATTTGAAGTTCCGTTATTCTCGGTGTAATTGAATTGCCCAAACTGGGGATAGGGCGCTCCTCCCGGAATGGCGTTCGGTCCCATTTTGCTGGGCAGCGGAGTGTTGGCAATGGGAGTGACGTACAAATGCCGATCGCCGGAACCTACATAGTCGACCGAAGCAGTCAGATTAGGGGTGATTGACCTTTCGATGCCAAAATTCCACTCCATCGCGTATGGGATGCGAAGAACAGGATCAGAGCTGAAGTCAAACTGCGGGGTCGACGGTTGCCCGGCGACCGGCAGAAAGGATGCGGCGGAGGGCGAGGGGCTGAAAGTGAGAGTGGAAACTACCGAAGGGGTGTTCTGGCCCGGAATGCCCCGATTGAGGGCGCCGAAGGAAACACCCGCCGCCCAAGGCCAACCAATCCGAACCGCCTGGGTTGCCTGGATCAGATTATTGTTGTGATCGTCAAATACTGCAAAAGCTCCTCGGATCACCGTTTTTGGCGTGGCGCTGTAAGCAAACCCGAAGCGCGGCTGCCACCCGTTATACTGCGGGTCGTAATAAGTGTCCCGCACGTTTGGGAATGGGAATGAAGGCGGGAATGCAACAGGAAGCAAAAAACATCCGCAGGTCAGAGAGAAACCCGAAACCTTGTTATTCTTCCAATGCATGGGCGGAACATAGTCATAGCGCAGGCCAAATTGGAGATTCAGCTTTTTGGAAACCTGCCACTTGTCCTGCAAATAATATCCCTGCCAAAGGTCCGTCATATCCGCCTGAGTTGCGCCCAGGAATCCGAAGAGACTTGAAGGCAGGTTGAGCAATGCGCTGGCGAGGCCATCTCCAGTGCTTCCCACGTTCGCTCCAGACGCCGCAATGGCGCTCGAAGGAAACTGGTCAAAGCCATAGAGCATTCCCCAGCCGTCGTCGAAGCTGTGGATGTGATAGAACATGAATCCCGCGCTGAAAGTATGAGAGCCGCGGATTTTCTGAAAATCACCGCTGAAAAGATGGGATCGGATGGGTCCCAGAGGGATCGCAAACTGATTGGTGGCTCCGAGCCTTGGCGAGAGGGTAATTTCCGGAAGGAGCGGAACGCCATTTCGCTCTGGCAAGATGTTCAATTGGTTGGTGGCTTGCAACAACGCCGGGCTTGCGCCCGCATTATTGCTGAAGAAGTTGGTATACGTGTAACCGTAGTGGAACGTTCCGAGGAAAGTAGGGCTAAAGAGATGCGTGTAGCCCAGCGCGATCTGACGGGCTTTATTGGAGAGCTCGCCGGCCCCGAGCAGGAGCGCTGAAGGCGAAGTCTGGAGCGGTTGCGAATAATAGAATCCGCCATAAAGCGTGTCGTTGTTGTGAAAAGAATGGTCAATCTTCACTCCGAACTGATCGCTGGTAATAACCTGGTTGCTCGAACCCGTCCAGTTGGGGAAGGAGTTCCCACCCGGCCCAAAATTCGCGCCTGGGTAGAAGGCGTGAAGATAGGCGAGCATCTGCGCGTTCAGCATATTGCCCGGAACAATGTTTCCAACGAAGGGATCGCGCACCAATCCACTACTCTGCGCCGTCAGTCCCGTCACCGGATCCACCTGCCCCGCCGTCACTTGACGCGTGCTGTAAGGGTTATAAATCTGACCTGACATAATGGGGCGTCCGAGCGCATCAAACAAGGGCACGGGCTGGCCGCTTGGACCCGGCGTCGTGGCCTGCTTTCCAGTCAGCAAGTCTGAGAAATTGCCGCCGAGTTCCTGCGAGGTCGGCACGTTGTTGAGCAGCGTGAAGCCCTGTTGCGAACGGAACCCTTCATAGTATCCAAAAAAATAAGTCTTCTTCTGACGCCCATCATAATGAGGCAGTATGACGGGGCCGCCGGCTGTGAATCCAAACTGATTCTGACGATAAGGGGGTTTGGCTTCCCTGAAATAATTGTCAAAGAAGTTTGCTGCGTCCAGAGAATCATTTCTCAAGAATTCCCAAACATCGCCGTGGAATTGATTTCCACCCGACTTGGTGGCCACGTTCACATTCGCGCCGGATGAGATGGAGAACTGGGCATCCGTGATGTGCGATTGCACTTTGAATTCCTGAATGGCGTCCGGAGGCGGGCTGATGGCCCACGTGTTCTCAAAAAGATAGTTGTTGAGAGCGCCGTCCAACGTGTAGTTATTCTCCTGGCCCCTCTGACCATTGACGGAGGGGCTGATGCCGCCTCCGCCAATTGAAATCGTAAAGGCGCCTTGCTGGCCGTTTTCCTTGGGAGCAGCGCCAGGAGTCAGTAGAATCAGTTGGGTGAATTGCCGGCCATTTAAAGGAAGATCGACGATTTGCCGCGAGCCCACCACTTGACCGATGGTCGCATTGGCGGTTTCAAGCGCCGGGGGAGCGGCTGTGACCTGTACCTGCTGGCTGACCTGCCCCACCTGCAATGTGAAGTTGACTTCCAGATCCTGGTTCACCAGCAACTGAACGTTGGTTTGCCGCACTGTGGTGAATCCTGACTTCGAGACATCGAAGGTGTAAACTCCCGGCGGTATCTGCGTCATCACATAAAATCCCGTCGAGTTTGTAGCGACCTCGCGCGCGACGTTGGTCGCCTGATTGGAAATTTTCACCGTCACGCCGGGCATCACCGCGCCGGAAGTGTCTGTCACCGTTCCGTGAAAAGCTCCGTTAACAGTCTGCGCTGCCGCCGATGCGCCGATCAATAACGACGCCACGACCAGCGCCGTCAATTGACCTGGTAAGGAGTGGAGCCACCTGGGATGCCACATAACGCTTCTCCTCTCACCGATGAAAGTTACTTCATTCATCGAATGATTGATTCAAAAATTGCCGCTCAGAATGTTATCCCACGCCAGCAATGCCCTCGGCGATTTGTTTCCAAAAATCCAGAGTCATCTCACAGGCAAATCGCCTATGATTATCTTTAATATGTATCAATTATTGTGATTTAGTACTATTGATAATCGAAAATGTCAATTAGATTTTTAGGGATCAACGAATGAATCATTTGATATGTGAAGACCAGCAAGAAGTTGATTGTCCATGCCATTTTTTAGACGCAAGTTGAGGGCGTTTTCCAGGTTCAATTTTTCACGAAAGTCGGAGATTCATTATGAAAACCCGCCGAGACTTTTTACGCGCTTTGCTGGCAACATGCGTTTCCACATTCCCCTACACCTCTGCGACAGGCCAGCAACTGCCACCGGACAATGCGTTTCAAGCCAGCCTCAGCCATCTTTACATGCGCGACGGCGGTCAATTGCGACAAATTCTGATCGTTGATGCGCCAGGTTACCCGCCCGATGCCAGCATTGAGATCACAGTCGGCAAACGATCCGAGCGAGTCAACTTGCGACAAGTCCGCAAGATTTATAACCAATACTACGTGCCCATAACTCCGGTGGAGCAAAAAGAGACTGCCAGTTTGGTTCTAAGGAATGCCGGCCGCACACTGAAAACTTCGCTCGAAGTCAGGCCCATCCGCCGCTGGCAAGTTTATGTGGTCCATAACTCTCATCAGGATCCCGGATTTCTTGATCTCCCGTCAAAACTCCGCGCCCGCTTTGTTCCCTTTATCGATAAAGCCATAAAGTATTGCGAAGAAACTTCTGCTTGGCCTGCGGATTCGCAATTCAAATGGAACATTGAGGTCAGTTACCTCGTGGAGGACTACCTGAAAGCGCGGGGACCGGAGAAGCTGCGAGAGGCGATGGATTGGGTGAAGAAGGGGCGAATGACGATTGGTGGGCTATATTGCAGCACGCAGACGGATTTCATGAGCCTGGAGACTCTGCATCGATCCGTCTATTACGCCACGAACCGGCTTGAGCGGCAGTTCGGCGTGAATCTGGAAGGGGTCATCCTGGATGACGTGAATGGGTTCACCTGGGGTCTGGTTGAAGTAATGGCCAAATCAGGACTGAAGTATTTCATCATGGGATCGAACGGCTACCGCGACAACATGCAAAACAGCAACGCGCCCACGCTTTTTTATCTGGATGGACCGGACGGCAGCGAGGTGCTGATTTGGCGGTCCGTTTCCTACGGCGAAGGATTCGATCTGATCACCTTCGTCGATCCTTATTCCCTGCGCACCATCAAGGGCGTCGATCTTCGCGGCGGGGAAAGAACTATTGCTCCTTATTTTGAGCGGCACGAACTGGCCGGTTATCCTTTCGATGCAATTCTTTTGCAAGCGGCTTACGATTTCACGCCGCCTTACAAAGAATTCTCCGAGACGGTTCGAACCTGGAACTCGCTCTGGGCCTTTCCGCAGCTTCGCCTCTCGACCATCCCGGAATTTTTTCGCGAGATCGAAAGCCGCTATCGGGATCAAATTCCTCATCTGCGCGGAGGAGCGCCGGACGGCTGGGTTGATCTTCACAACACGCAGGCGCAGGCGGCGGCGTTGGCCCGCCGCGCGGAAGATCGCTTGCCCGACGCAGAAAGACTTTCCACGCTTGCCTACTTGCTCGCCAACGGCAAACCCCGACAGGAGGAATTCTTTGACGCCTACAACGAGCTGATCCTATTCGAGGAACATACGATCGAGTGGTATCAGCATGCGGATATTTACGTGGATGAGAGCCAAGGCGGCGGGAAGAAACATTGGGAAGAAAAAGTCGCTCATGTCGAGTTTTCCCATCGCGCCGCCGAACAGATCGAGCAGGAAAGCCTGAGAGGCCTCTGCGCCAACATCCGCCGTTCGTCGCCTCTTTCGATAGCTGTCTGGAATCCGCTCTCCTGGCCGCGAAGCGAGATTGTGCGCATGCCGGCGCCCCAATCGGCAAAACATTCCTTTCGCCTCGTGGATATCGAAGCCGGCAACGAAGTCCCCTACCAAATCGAGAACCCCGGAACGGCGTCCGCAACACTTGTGTTCTACGCCGCTCAAGTCCCCTCTCTAGGTTACCGCGCTTATGCGTTGGAATCAGGGCAGCTTTCTGCAAGTCTGGACCACGCAACCGTTACCGCAAGAAGCATGGAGAATGCATATTACCGGGTGGAGCTTTCAGAAAAGGATGGGACCGTAGCGAGCCTCTTTGACAAGGAGCTCCAGCGCGAATTCATGGACCCCAAGGCCGAACACGGGATCAACGCTTTGGTCTATCGCGTGAATCAGAGGATCAGTCCTCGCGAGTATAAAACTCTGGCAGAACTTCCTGTGGAGGGTGTCACCATCCAAAAAGGGTCGCAAGGCGCCGTCTTCTACAGCCTGAAGGTGACAGGGTCCATCGGCTACATCTGCGAATTCGAGCACCAGATCATCCTCTATCCTCACATCAAGCGCATCGACTTCTATAACCATCTCAAAAAGAAACCGGTCTACACCAAGGAGTCGGTCTATTATGCCTTCCCCTTTGATGTCCCAAGCGATCTCGGCGCTCCGGTCGAATACCTGGAGCATTTCAACACTTACAGGATTGATATGCCGGGTTCCATCATGCAGCCGGACATCGATCAAATTCCCGGCTCCATTCGTGACAATTACGTTTCGCAGCACTGGGTCTCAATTTCGCGCCAGGACTACGGTGTGCTCTGGTCTTCTGCCGACGTTCCCCTGGTCGAACTGGGCGGGATTCAGACGGAAAAATACTTGCCTTATCTCACGATGGTAGACGGCAACTGGCTGGTGCAAGCCCGCCTTTATTCCTTCCTGATGCACAACCACTGGATTGTCGATTGCCCCATTGCACAAGGCTGCGATGACACATTTCGATACGCCATCACCACGCACGGGCCCAAGTGGTCTTATAACACGGCCCATCATTTTGGCTGGGGTTTTATGAGCCCCTTGCGCGCTTTCGTGTTAGAGGGTGAACATCAGGGCAGCTGGTCCGAACCAGCGCGAAGCTTTGTCGAAATCCATCCGGAGAACGTTTACCTCGCGGGGTTCAAAGCAGCCGAGGACGGCGACGGAGCGATCTTGCGGCTCTATGAAGGGGTAGGGATTCAGTCCACCGCAACAATTCACTTCAACTTGCCCAGACGAAGAATCGCCGAGGCGCTAGGTTGCGATGCCCGCGAAAAAAATCTCTCAACCTTGAAGTCGAATTCCGATTCGGTCGAAGTATCGTTAAAACCCTTCGAGACCCGCACTGTCCGAATCCGGTTTTGCTGAATTTTCGGGCGTGCTGCTGCGCGCGGAATACCATCCTGCCAATACCCAAAATAATCTCGCTTGCACGACTACAATTCTGCTAAATTCTCAACAGATATTCAGACGAAGAGAATACGGATCTCCACACAAAATGACCACAATTGTGAGTATTTTTTGCCATTCATTGCAAAATTTACACAATTTTTGGAAGAATACGAAAATTTATCTTTAAATTGTAATCATTTATAAGCAATCAACTAGTCCTACAGGTGGTACATGAGTTGCAAGGGGATTCTAGCTCACAACGCGCTCTTCAGAAAGTTGCGCCAGATCACAAAGGTCGCTGTGGGTTTGATAACCGCATTCGCCATCATTGGGTGCGGAGGCGGTGACACTAATTCCAATTTCAGTCAGATCCGAATTGCTGAGCTTCAGGCAGCGCCCGCAGACATCGAATTTGGTAACGTCAGTGTGGGCGGCAAGAGCTCACAAACACTTAATCTGACCAATATCGGAGAGGCCGAGCTGACAATCACTCAGGCACAAGTTACCGGAACCGGCTTCAGCATCAGCGGACCCTCTTTGCCGCTGGCGATACCCGCTGGAGAAAGCGTCGCCATCAACGCAGTCTTTTCCCCGAAATCCAGCGGCGACGCCAAGGGCAGCATCTCATTTATAAGTAACGGGGTCAATTCGCCCACAACCGTCTCGCTTTCGGGCACGGGTCTCCAATCCATGCTGAGCGTCAGTCCGGCCAGCGTTGACTTTGGAACAGTCACGGTCGGGAATTCTGCTGCACTAGCGGGCAGTCTGGCAAACACAGGCAACACATCGCTCACCGTTTCGGAGATGTCCGCGACGGGAACTGGCTTTAGCGTTAGCGGGCCAGGCTTGCCGCTGACTCTGGCGGCAGGCCAGAGCGCTTCCTTCAGTGTGACCTTTTCTCCGCAGGCGGCGGGCAAAGCCTCGGGCAGCGTGACCATCACAAGCAACGCGGCCAACTCCCCCGTGGTCGAAACCCTTTCCGGGACAGGAGCCAATCCCCATTCGGTCAGCTTGTCCTGGAAGGCCAGTTCTTCCGCCGACGTCATGGGCTACAACGTGTATCGCAGCAGCATATCAGGCGGACCCTATATGGCGCTCAATGGGTTGCTCGTGACGGGCACGACGTACACCGATACGGCAGTTCAGGCTGGACAGACGTATTATTACGTCACCACCGCCGTGAATTCGAGCTTTGTCGAAAGCGCGTATTCCAATGAAGTTGAGGCGATCGTGCCTTCGCCTTGAAGAATGCGTTGGTCTTCTTAAAACAGTAGTCGCGCTTCAGATTTCATGAAAAAGCAGCGTTGTTTCACAAGATTGATGACGCACTCTTTAAGTTTCTTAATAAAGTTTATAATTACCCGAATATAAAAATTTTAAGTTTATAGTTAATAAAATATGTATTGACTAATACAGTAATACGCGCTATCTTACCCCTGTTGCTGGAAGTTCTGAATGACTCGCAATGGAACTTCTGGCATCTGTGGATCGCTACTGATGTTACAGCGCACATCGACACGATCTGAAGTTTCATAGCTCCCTTTTCCTGTGCCCCTTCGCAGCGATCCGCAAGAAGATCCAAAAAAAGCAAGTTGTTTGCTGACGAACGTAAGGAACGTTTTGGGTTGGTCAGGCAAGCCCTGATCGAACGTTCGACGATGCTGAGTTTGATGAAGACCCTGGAAAGTGTTGATTTACTGTCGGCAAAGCATAGCGCAATCGGAAGCTAACGATTAAGAGACGATAAGGTTTTGTTATCTTTGGCCTCGCGTCGCTAGCTTCCCTGTTTCTGGATTTCTGCGAAGTTCCGGGGTAACGGGTCCATCAATCTCTCGCCCATCTTGCCAGACACGGCATACCCAGTCAGCAAGCATCACAAAGCGCTGTTCTCAGCAAGTCTGAAGGCAGGACCATTCTCAACCAAGCGGAGAAAACGCGATGCCAAACCATGCATTCATCCTTATCGAGCCATCCGGTTCGGCTGACCCCGGCGCAAATAAGAGTTTTCGGCTGAGCAATCGCCTATTAAAGCAGGCAAGACTAGGATGGGTCAGCGCTTGTGCCCTGTGTCTCTGTCTTTTGGCCCAAGGAAATGGCCAGGCCGCCACAAGCACAACCGTGACGGTAACGTTTGATAACCCGACGCCTTCAGGGTCTTCGGGCAGCCCGCTGAATGGCATCTTCCAGGGAATCAATTTCGGCACAGGAAATTGGGACTGGGAAGGACCGTGGGAATCGGATCCCACGAACAACATCTATTTCTCAGCGCAAGTTAACTCGCGGCAGTTCACTTTTTCACCC
>DATGKJ010000340.1:0-15351 GCA_035294685.1 Terriglobia bacterium
CGCCCGCGGCGAAGGCGTCGCCGCCTGCACATCAAATAAATGGTCATAAAGACCGCTTGAGACGGGATCGCCTTTTTCATTGAGCGCGCTTAAGTCCGAGCACAGCTTCCTGAATTCGGATTGGAAGTCCTGCGCCAGCCGTTCCGCGGACGCAACGCCCATCGTGGCGAGCGCCAGGCCAAGCTGCGAGGCCGCGCCGTAGCGATTGATTTTTTCGAGCACATTCAGCGCATCCGGCGAGAGGGCCGCCTGGAACGCCGCAAAGCTGCCGGCGAAATTCTGCCGGATCATCTCACTGAAGCGACGCTCGAGAATCGCATCGAGATCGCTTGCCACGTCATCGATGTACTGCTGGATGAGCGAATCCGAAGGCTTCTGCTGCGGCGTTCCACGCTGGAACGTGGGAAACATGCCTGCGACATTCGCTACGCTCGTATAAGACACTCGCTTTGCTCCATCAGTTCATTAATCCATTGACTCGATGAAAAAATGAATCAATACTCCACAATCAGATTGACGCTGGCGCCGGCGCCATCCGCCGTGATGTAAATATTCGTGGCGTCGGCAGGCTGCGTCTCATGAAATCCGCCTGCGCTGGTCGGCTCAATCACCACGTTCAGCGGCGCGCGGGGCAGGCCGTGCGGGATTGTATTCGCCCCCGCCGCGAGGCCCGTCACCACAAGCTTTGCCTTGTTCAGCATCGCGCCGGTGAGCGTTTGCCTCGTATACTCGTAATTCGGCGTTACCGAGATTGCCATGTTTTTCCTCCAAGTGGCGGAACGTACTTCAGGCTAACCATCAAATTGCGTTCCAGATTTTTGGGCCCGAAGGCGGCTCTACGCGCTTTCCCTTTTGCCTTTTGTCTTCGAGCCGTCGCCTTTTGACTTGATTTCCTCGACCTGTCCCAGTGTTAACTCCGCCGCTTGTTTTTCGGTGAGCTCGATCGCGCCGCCAAAGTCGACCGGGATATCCTGGCCATGACCCGCGCTCTTGACCTTGTCTGGAGCGCTTTCCGTTTCGGGCAGATAGAGCTTGCCATCGCGCTCAATGGGGCGAAGAACTTTAAATTTCGGCATAAGGCCTCCAGAAAAAGCTTCCAACCGCGAGGTTTTAGCTGGGCCAAACGCGGATCAGTTGCCTATGCGACGGCATTCAAAAACGCGAATCCGGCCTGAGCGGCAACGATCTGGACATCATCGTAGCGATGAACTTCAATTACATCAGACGCCTTGGACTCCACGCGATACCGCTTGGTGAGCGTCCCTCCCAGATCCGGCGCCCCAAAGAGCCAGCGGAAGGTGTAACCCAGAGCCGGTTGCAGCCGTTGAGGGGAGGGCGGAATATAGGCCAGCAACGCATGTTTGCCCCAAACGAAGTCCAGAGCGGGGGCTTGACCTTCATTCGCTGTGTCGTATTCGGCGCCCATCACCCAGAAGTTGTCCACATCGAAAACACTCTTCAGATGATCCGCCTGCAGAATGCCCACCTGAGTATATTTAAAGCGATCGATGATCTTGGGATGCTGCCGCAACACTGCGTAAACGGGATAGCTCACCGCCAGGGTGTTAGGGGTCTTGGCGATGGCTTTCTTGATGACGGTCTTCTGCGCCTCCACCGCGGCGATGGGGTCGGAATTCACATAGTCCGACCATTGTGAACTGCCTGCCAGCGTGGTGTTGGGCACGCCGCTTCCAGACGCGGTGATGAGATTCATGACTCGAATCTCGAGATCCAGCAGAATTGCGTCGGTCAGATTTTGCACCGTCGTGATCTCGAGATCCGTATCGTCCGAGCCGGCTCGTTCCTCGTCGGAGATCGAGTCTTTGAGCGAGTGATCGTTGCAGAAATACGGATTGTTGGAAAGCGCCCAGGGAGCGATCTCGCGCGATTCCGCCTTGGGAGCGCGGATGGTTTCGTAACGGTGAAACTTCTCCTTGCCGAAAACCCAAAAGCGCCCGCTCCGTTGTTTCACAGGAATTGGCGGGAAAAGTTTCTCCGCGAAATAGTCATCGTTTACGTAGCCCACGCTCACGTTGTTGAGCGGCTGGTCCAGGTACTGCAAACTGATATCTGCCATTCATCCTCCAAATGACGAGTGACAAGCGATGAGTGACGAAGCAACGCCGCTCATTCGCTTGTACTGTCTCACGTGGTTCGTCAGGCGCGCTGGCGAATTGAAGCTCTCACGCGCAATCTCGCCACGCCGAGTATCGCGCGCTACGCGGGTCCCTTCCCGAGTCGTCAGGAGGACTCATCCCGCCGCGTCTTGAATCGAGCGAGGACGCCGAGCTTTTCGCTCGTCACTCATCGCTCGCCGCTGCTTTTACGCCGTCGTCGGCTGGAAATTCAGCAACACTTCGGCGACGTCATTCGCATTTTGCGTGCTATTCTGCGCGATGCCGACGGGATAGATCTTCGTGCCCGCCGCGATCGACAGGTTGGAGACGTTATTGACCCGCCCGTATTGATCCGCAATCACCAGCACATCACCCTGATTCACGGCGCCCGCGGCGTAGACTTTCGCAATGCCGTTCACTTGCAGCGTCAGGCCACGCCCTTTCAGGTTGTAGAGCGCGGGCGCGGCGCCGGTCACCGTCGTGGGGTCCGTGCCTTGCGGCGCAAAATAGTTCGGCTCAACAAAATGCTCCGTGAGCACGCCGAGCACGCCGGGAGCGTTTGCCGCCGTCGGCAATGTGGCGTACTGCTGGCTTTGGCTGGTATCCGCGGTGTCTTTGACCAGCACGGTGAATTTTGCAATGCGCTGATTCACGCCGCTGCGAAATCCCACTGTCAGTCCGTTTATTCCTGCCATCTGTTCCTCCTGTAGGGGCAGGGTTTGACCTGCCCGGCTGAGGGCGCGGCGAGCGGCGCCCCGACAATCGGTCGACTAAACCGAAACGTCATTCTGCATTTGTTGCATATGTTTTTGGCGATACCGTTCTCCCAGGCTGGGATTCGCCGCCAATAGTTCCTTCAAGGCCTTTGAGTAATTGAGACCTTTCTCGCTCATCAGCCTCTTGACTCCCAGGTGAACCTCCTCATCCACCGGCAAGGGGTCTGCCGAACCAATGCCCTTCGCCCCCAGTCGGATAACCGGAGGAGCATTCCTCACATATTCCTGAAATTCCTTCGGCCGTTCCAAAGCGTCGTGGAAGAAGAAGGCGCGGTCGCGGGGCAGAATCTTGCCCGCGGCAATGGCGGACTCGATCAGTTTTTCGGCTTCCTGGCCGCGAATGTAGTCCGCTAAAGTGATCTTTCCGGTCTCGGCCAACTCGCTCGCGCGCTGATTATCAATTCTGCCTTTGCGCACGGCTTCGCTTAAGAAGAACGCCCGACGACGGGCCTCGCGAGCCGCGACTTTCAGATTCTTTGTTTCATCGCTGTTTTCACCCTCTAGGCTTTCTTCAGTGTCTTCTACCACATCCGGGTTAATCCCCAGATGCTTTGAGGCATACTCAGAAAGCTCGTCGTGAGAAATGAAACCCAGTGGTTCCTCGACACCCTCTTCAAAGACGGCATGATGCCCGGCATGCTCGCGCCCCTCCGGGATTGGTTGAATCCTCAGTTTTTTCATAGCTTTTTCTCCTTGAGCGTGACGCTCGCTGATGAAATATCTCTTGTCCCTTGAAGCTGCGCGGCCAGGATGCGAACCCTGAGCCAAGATCGTGCCATCGCTCAGCATGATCGGCGGCAACTCCTCAAGAAATGGATGATTGGTGAGCGCGCCGCTGGTGAGCGTAGCGCCTTGCGGTTTGCCCGTTTCCTTGTCAATCGCTCCCCAGTCAATGGCCGGCGAAAAGAAGCGATATTGACCGCTGCGGATCAGCCCCTCAGCCTCAGGGGTCCACTCCACCAACGCCATGAGTTTTTCCGTGCCATTGGATTCCAGGCGCAGCTCATGAATCCACCCCGCTGCGGGAACAGGCCCGCCTTTCGCCACGTTGGGCATCTCACTGGCATGCTCGTAATCGATCACAACCATATCGTTTTTGCGCTTCGTGAAATTGCGGACCATGTCCGCCAAATCCTGAGCTGAAATGGAAAATGGCGTACTACCCTTCACCCAGGAGCCGGTGACTGCAATTGGGATTTCGAAACGAGCGGTGGTCACCCCTGAGACTTCGACTGGCGCACCGGGGCCGGAGAGCAGCACAGGAAGATTCCAGGTTTCAGGCCGCAGCCTTCGATATTCCAGCCCGGCGTTCGATCCGAGTGAGACGAAGCCACGACCGTGGAGGCGTCCTTTCTTAAACCCGATCGCTGATGCATGCGCAGAGTCGCTGTGATGAGCTTTTTCGTCATTCACGGTTGCATAGCCCTCATCCGCCATCACTCCTCCAATTTTCGATTGCCGACTGCCGATTAAATCGGCAATCGCAAATCGTCAATTATTTCAGTTGCACCACAAACACGTCGTTCCGGCAGCCGCCCAACTTGGCGCAGGGGCCTAGATTTGTCCAGGTCACAGTTCCATCGGTCGTTGTGCCGTTCACCGCCGTGTTAAAGCTCGGGCGCGTGGCGGCAGACGTTCCCGCTGTGGTCGCCTTCTCGACGTTGCCATTCTGATCGGTGATCTGCGCATTCAGCGCGTAATTATGATTCGGCTGCCAGCCAAAGTTTCCTCCGTTGCCAAGCTGCCATTCCCATTCGGAAGTGAAAATCATGAACTTTCCGTCGGGCGTCATATTGCCCAGAACTTCTTGCGCGTACCAGGTTCCGAGCCCCGCGCCGCTGAAATTGCCGGCATAGCCGCCCACGCTGCGTGAATGCGTAAAGCGCCAGACTGTTCCTGAGCCGTCCGTGGCCCAGCAGAAAATTTCATTGGTGTAAGGAATCGCCGCGTTGAACGCCGGGTTAAATCCAGATTGCGGATACCTCGTCCAGGAACCGTTCGGAGCGGCGTACGTATAAGATGACCATTTCTGATTTGAATAGCTAATGGGCGCCATTGCCGCGCAAGCAGGATACGTATCGGAAGCGTTATCATCCGTCCAAGCGGGATGGGAATCATTTGTAGTGGAGTAATTGGCTGGGTCACCTTTTAGCCAAGTGCCCGAACTGGGAACGTTGGAAAAAGGCACCGACAACAACTCGATGGCCGAATAATAGTTGTGATCCAGTAGGACACTATGGTAGCCCGTCACCATATGACCGCTGGTGCTATTGATGTTGGCCGTGGTGGTGCCAACATTCCAGATCATAAAGCCCACGGTGAAAGCGTTGCTACTGTTCGCCGTCAGCAGCACGTGCTGGCCATCCATGGCCAGTCGCGCCTGATGGATGCTGAACCCCGCTCTACTTTGCGTGGGCAGGGCGGCGCCCGCTGCGAGTGAGGTTACCGTTAAGGTGGTCGTGCTCCAGCCAATCATTGATGCGTTCTGCTTGGTAAAATTCGTGCACGGCGTGGGCGGAGCAGATTCCTGACAAGCATAGAGGTCCCAGCCGTAAGGCGTGGTTGAAGTAAAGGCAGCCCTGGTCGGCTGGTCAGTGGCAAGCGTCGGTCTAGCGGCGGCAATCTCGCCCGTCGCTGAAAGTGTTGCGCAGGCGGAGGCTCCAGGCAGCGTTTCGGAATCGGGCACCACGTTAGAGACTTCCAGGGTCTCCTCAAAGCAATACGTCCCGGCTGTCAGATTCCCGGCCGAAGTGGAAGGTGTTAGTGTAGGGGCTGCGGCGGGCGGCTCTACCACTCCCCAGGGCGACGTTAATTGAACACCCGTGATGCCCGTCCCGCCCGTTGTGCCGTAAAAAGAGTCATACCAATTGCAAGCTCCGGTCTGGCGGTTATAGACAATGTAGTATTCGTTCTGCGCCCAGCCCCCGATCACATTGTCGTCTTTCGAGGTCTGAATCTCGGTGAGCGCCCCTCCGGTGTATCCAGCGGGCAAGTTTGGGCAGTTCGTAGAATTTATCGTAAAGAGCGTCTTGATCGTGTCCCCAGACCCCGCGCAAAGCGGATCATTCGATGGATTTCCCTGGAAACAGTAATAGGCGAACTTTCCCGCCTGGCTGCCCCAGATCACCCAGGGATCAGTCCAACTGAAGCCGCCATCGAGAATCCAGTTATAGGTGTTGGAAACAAAGCTTGACGGCTTTAAAATCTCCGTCTGCATCGTCTGCGCATCAATGGCCGCCATCCAGACGTTGTTTGTGCCGTCATACATCTTGCAGACGTAGCCGCCCTGCTTGCCGATGTCGATTCCACCATCAATCTGCGCGAGATTGGGATTGAAGATGGAACAGGAATATTCTTCCGCCGCCGCGTTGGTGTTGAAGTTGTTGTTGGTGCGCCCCGATGGGATTTCAAACGACCCATCCGTGATTCGCGTAATGCGCGTGCCGGTGTCAGGATCAATAAAAGGCACGCCCACCGCCGGACCGCCATCGTTTAAGTCAATCTGCGGATAGGCGATAGAACTGCCACTAATGGTCCGCATCGACGTGTCGGCACAGTACTTGGGCGGTCCACCCACACAGGCATTCGCTGTGCCAGTTCCCCGCATCTGAGAGCAGAAGGCGGAAGGGAGAAAGCAGAAGGGAGAAAGCAGAAGGCAGAAAGCAACCGCCCATGCTCTCCTTGTCAAGGAAAGGACCCCGGGGTGGTTTTGCGTCTCCCTTCTTGAAAAACGACAAGCGGAAAGCAGAAGGCGGATTAGGAAAAATGGAACGTGAACCGCAGAGGGCGGCAAGTACAGGTAGGCGGTTGGAATTATACGTCCCGCTTTCCGCTTTCCGCCTTCTGCCTGCCGCAACAATTTGTGATTTTGAATCTTGAACCTCATAGTCAGTCTGCCTTCCGTTTTTCGTTTTCGTCCCTCTAATTCGGGTCTCCCACACAGTGATAGTTGAAATTCAGCGTGGATGCCGCACTCGCGTTGACGGTCACAGCCGTAGTGGTCGTGGTCACCCACCAGGTTGCCGTTCCTGGGTTTGAAGTCGGCGAAACGACGCAGACCGGCGCGGAAGCGTAAGCGGTTGAGAAGGTGTAACTCGCGCTGGTCGCCGAAGAAAGCGCAATCACGCCAGCAATGTCCGAGCACTTGAATCCCGACGCGCAGCCGGTTGTCGTTCCTGTGGTGTTGAAGTGGCTTGCGACGGCGCCCGCATAGTAGTTGCTTGATGCCGTAACAGAATTGTTGGACGTCATGGAATACGCCGTTAACGACCCAGAGCCGCTTACGGAAAAACGAATCGTTCCGCCGTTATCTTTTTCGTAGATTGAGTTGCACGCATTGGTTCCACAAAGCTGAAAGCCAACCTCGCCTGCCGAAGAGCCGTTGTTATCGAATTTGATGATGGGCGCCCCGGAACTTCCGGCATGGTTGAACCAGAGAGTGGCCGCCGGATTCGATCCTGCTGGAATTAAATTCTGCATTGTCCATGTATCGTTTGCGCTTGCGGTTCCGTTCCAGTAAGTGCCGCCCAGTGTGAATGTAGGGGAACTCTGGCTGGAGGTTGAGGTCGATGCCGTCGTGCTGAGTGACTGCGCGTTACCATTTGTGTCCCACAACCACTCGCCGCCATTTGCGTCGGTCCAGTTAAAAGTGGTCGAATAACCGGCCATGTTGAGGGCAGCATTGCCTGCGGGCGCAGTAAGCGCGGACCAAGCTGAGGAACCACTGCCTCCGCCGCATCCTACCCAGGCCAAACTCGTGCCGTTATAGCCCAGACAATCATTTGTAATGGGCGTTGGCGCTAAATCAGAAGCCACAATTCCACGGAAAGTGGGAGCAGCCGCGGCGCCGCTTGCGGGCCCGGCCAGCACCGTGTTGGCATTTTGAGTAGCGTAGGCGACAGAAATCGTGCCGCTCGTTGTCACAGGCGACCCACTCACGGTGAAGATCGAAGGCATCGAGAGGCCGACGCTTGTCACAGAGCCTGAGCCGCCCCCGCTCCCACACGCTCCCCAGCCTAGCGCCGGCCCCGCGACCACGGTGAGGCATTGTCCCACCGAGCCAATCGCCAGACGCTGCGGTGGAGCGAAGCCCTCAGCATTCGGTGTTCCGCCATAGATCAAATCGCCAGCCGTGGTCATAGGATTTGTCATCAGCCAGTTTCCCGCGGCGCAGTCCTGGCCGGGCACGGCGGCGGATTCGCAGAGCGCTCCGCTCATGCCGGTTGCGGTTCCAAGAAACGCCTGATAAAGGCCGCCGGTGTTATTGGCGGTCGGCAGAGAGGTCGAAGGAGAATTGGCCCAGCCTGTGATGGTGACCGTATTGCCCGAAATCGTTGCCGTGCACGAACCGTTTGTCCATGTGGATAAGTTCCAGGAACCGCACTTTACAAGACTTCCATTGGACTGCTGCTTGCCGTAGAGGTTTATTCCACTCACGCCTGCGATGACGCTGGGGAGGGTCAAAATCAACTGGCCTGTTGCGCTTGTCGAGATCGCTCCCGAGGTGCTGGGCGTCGTTTCATACTGCTGCGCAGGACCAGCCAGATAGGTCACCCAAAAAGTGTAAGTGCCTGCAGGGACGCTTCCCGCCGAGGTGCTTGAGCTCAGGTTTGCATTGCCAAATGCGGGCGGACTCAGGGTGGGGCTGAACAACTCCAGATACGCTCCGGCGCCCGTTCCGCCATAAAGCTGCATGTTCGACGCGGTGGATTGATTGATCGCGCCGAGCGCCAGCGAATTGGCGTTGAAACTGACATTGCCATTCGGACCTACCGAAAAATATTTCGTGCCGCTCGTGCAACCTGCCGAGCTGCAAACGTCAAAAATGTCGGCAGTAGGATTTGTGATGGAAGGAAGCACCGTCAGTGGGGTGGCATCCTGCCCGCTTGCTGTTTGCGCCGTGACCGCGTTGGTCGTCCCATTCACCGTCCAACTCGAAGGCAAACTGCCGCCGGAAATTGTTGTCGGCGCCCAGGCCGCGCCGCTCCATGCTAAAACCTGGCCGCTCGCGGGCGCGGCGGCGGAAACGATGCGTCCCTGCAAGCCAATCACTGTTTGACTCGTCGAAGTCCCGCTCAGATCGCCGCCCGCTGTAAATCCGCTGCCTCCGCCTGATCCGCACGATCCCCAAACCATCGCGGTGCCATTTGAGGTAAGGCACTGGCCACTCGTCCCCACGCTGGTCAAGCCGGTGCCGCCATTTGCGATGCCCAGCGTTCCCGCAACCCCGCCGTTGCCGCCCGTGCCGAGGTTAATGGCTGGAACGTCCGCGCTCACCAGCGCTCGGAAGGTTGGAGCCGCAGAAACACCCGTGGTGGGGCCAGATAGAAAGGTGTTGGCGTTCTGGTTGATCAATGTGGCTGACAAGGTGCCGGAAGTCGTGACGGGTGTTCCGGTGACATTAAAGATCGACGGAAGCGACAGGCCCACGCTTGTGACCGTCCCGGAAGCTGACAAACTTGTGGGAGCCCAGACGCTGCCGTTCCATTGAAGAATCTGGCCGGTCGCGGGGTTGGCTGACGTAACCGGATGGCCTTGAAGACCGACAACCGTTTGAGTGGTTGCCGAGCCGCTTAAGTCTCCGCTAGCCGTGAAGCCGCTCCCCGACGCGCAAGCGCCCCACACCAGGGTGGTTCCGTTTGACTGAAGACATTGGCCGCTCGCGCCCAGCGCGAGATTTCCATAAGTGTTTGCGCCTGTGCCGTAGATAAGCCCGCCTGTGGCCGTGGAGGGCGCCAGAGCGTTGAAAGCCGCTGCGGCTGTGCTCTGGCCGGTGCCCCCATTTGCAATACTCAGAATGCCGCTCACCCCTCCGTTGCTGTTTGCGCTGAGATTAACGGGAGGCACGTCAGCGCCAACAAGAGGACGGAATGCAGGCGCGCCCGCGCTCCCGCTGCCAGGCCCTGCGAAGACGTAATTGGCATTCTGAGAAGATAGGGTTGCACTCAGGACGCCGGAAGATGTTACGGGCGATCCAGTGACGCTGAAAATCGAGGGCAAGGAGAGCCCCACGCTGGTGACCGTTCCGATCCCGGAAAGCGTGGTGGGAGTCCATGCGGCGCCGCTCCACTCAAGAAACTGACCGCTCGCAGGCGCGAGAGCCGATACGGGACGGCCCTGCAAACCGGTCACCGTCTGGTTTGCCGCTGTTCCCGACAAATCTCCGCCCGCCGTGAACCCGCTGCCCGAACTGCACGCCCCCCACACCAACGTGGTTCCATTTGACTGCAAGCACTGGCCGCTCGCGCCCAATGAGAGGTTGCCGTAAACGTTCGCGCCGGTTCCGTAAATTAATCCTCCGGCTGAGGTCGGCGGCGCCAGAGCATTGAAAGCGGCGGACGGGCTTGATTGCCCCGTCCCGCCGTGCGCAATGCTCAGCGGCTGCGCCCAATTGACGGTCAGTGTTCCGGTCGATGTTACAGGGCTGCCTGTAACGCCAAACTCACTCGGCATGGAAAGGCCCACGCTGGAAACAGTGCCCCCATTGTTAGACCCTGACACGCGGATGGAATTAGTCTTGGAATCGTAAATGGACGTCAGAATCTGATCCGCTCCGGAAGGTCCACCCTGAGAGGAGCTTTGGGGCCAGGAGACCGCTGGAACCATGAAACACAAAAGCAGGAATGCAAGCGCTCTCTCCCCTCTGCGTTGCGTCTTTCCCTTTTGCCTCTTCATATTTTTTCCTCTCGATAACCTCATGAAGCCGAGGGGGAATGAAACTTCCGAGGCAATTGATATCAGGATTGGCAGAATTCACGAATGCGAGGGGAGCTAAAATCTTATTCAACTTCACCGCCGCCTCTGCCGGCTATAAGACCGGCGCTCTGACTGATAGTCTCTCCGCGCACGGCAACCACGCCCTCGTCACTTTCTTCGGGCAAGGCAAACCGTTCGCGGATCACTCTGCGGATGTTCTTTTCGCTGACCACCAGTCCCTGCTGGGCCAGCGCCACAAGATCGGCGGTAATCTGGCTGATGCTCCGCGCCTGAACATTTGCCGGAATCAGGCGTGGGACGGGCGCTTCATTTCCGAAATTCACCGAGACCAGACGACGAATGGTCGATTGGGTAATCTCCAGGGCAATCTGCTCGGCCACGCTCTGGAGGCCCAGCATAAAGAAATCCGTCGCGGTTGCGCCTAACGCGCGGGAGCCGTGAGCGCTCTGGCCGAGATCCATAAACGTGTTCAATGCGGCGCGGGAAATCATTTCGTTATGGTGCTGGATCGAAGGCATCAAATCCCGCAAATTTCCCTCGTATCCAGCAATGCGCAATCCGGCATGCGGCTCTCCCGGCGGTTCGACCAGCCCCGTCGCTTCATGGGCTGCGAGCTGCGTGACGAAGCTGTAGGCAGCGGTTTTATCCTCCGCCGAGAAACCGGGCGAAAGACGAAACACCGGAATACCCAGCGAATTGCGCTCGTTGGCAATCGCATCGAGGCGATAAAGCTTCGACTTGATATACCAGTGCGGGTACATCGCCCGTTGCAAGGCGATACCCCAGAAGTTCGCCCCTTCCTGCTGATAAGTGAAACGCGCCATCTTATCTGCCGGCAACAGCACGTTTAAAAACTGCTGGCCGCGGTAGCCGTACTGCTCAAGCGCCGCCAGGGTTTCACCATCTACCTCGGTGTGCCAGCGATAAAAGGTGATAGGCAAGCGCGAAGGCAAAGCGCGCAGCCGAATCCTTTCGCCGTCCATCACCCATACGTCCTCGTGCACAGCACAGCCAAAATCGAGCATCAAGAGCGCATTCGCAATCACGCTTTGCCACGACTGCGAAATCCATCCGCCGGTCGGAGATTGAAATTCGAGACCGCCAAAGAGATTTCCTCTGACGAATTCCGCTGTTTCTTTCGCCTTCGACTGGGTCGCTCTTCCTGCGCCATGGCTGTTTGTTTTTGCAATTTGAGACTTCAGATTTGAAATCTCCGCTGGAACGATTTCCCATTTCGCGGAAAGAATTGGCAGCTTGCAAGCCCAGAGCGTAGCCCGCACTTGCGCGTCCGAACGCCGCATCTGTTCGTAGATAGGGATGGCGTTCCGGCCCATCAGTTCAGGATTGTATTCGCCAAGATCAATCAGAAAACCGCTGGTAATCGGCGTTCCGGAAACTCCAAAAGTTTTGTCGAAATCGCCGCGCGCCGCTGATGTATCCGCGCGGCGCGGTTTGGGCGCGGCGACGGGATGCAACGATGCCGTCATTCCAACGCCTCCCAAGCCAAGCTCCCGATCCGCCAACTGCACGGCACGGTCGATGCGCTGCTGAAGGGACGCCTGGTTATGCATCCCTTCAGCGCGCCGCCCCTCCCGCAGCAGAGCCTTCGCCTGATGGCCGTTTCCCGAACTGTTAGACAATTTGCTCATTTTCTTGTGGTTTCATTGATTCAATGAGCCGATGACTCAATGAATCAATTCGGATGCCAGGGGCGTCCGAGATGTCCCATCCACATGTCAAACTGGCTCAGATCTTCGTCTTCCAGGAACTTGTACGGCATGCGAAAACAACCCTTGTCTCCCCACCCCACTCCCCAGGAGTTCTGAACCAGGAATTCTGATTTCTCGTCGTCATATCCGCGGATCACAACCGCGTGACCGCCTAAAACGGCTTCGCCTTTCCGAGGCATCCGCATCAATCCGTCCGCTCCAATGTCTTCAAAAGATTCGTAGACGGTAAAGCCCAAAGCGATGGCATAGCCAGAAGCCAAAACCGACCGCGCCGTCATCGCGTCGGGCACTCGATGATAGGCGCCAATCCGGAAAATCTGCGCGCCCTCCAGATCTTTCTGGCTGTCGTTTACAACGGCGGAGGCAAAATAAGCCGGATTGTAGGGGTCTATATCTTCCGGGCAAACGCCCGTGTGCGCCAGGACGTAGAAAATGTCGCGGATCGCCGCCCCGCTATCATTGTTCACCGCATTATTCCACTGGAGCTTTCTTTCCTGGTAATAAAGGAAGAGGCGGCTAAGATTCTGATCGCCGGCAGAATACTTGGAAAATCTCTGCGCCAGGAACCTGCGATAAAGCACGCCTGCGTTGGCCGTGCAGGAACCAATCTCTCCCTGATCGTAAACGGGAAGATTGAGACCAGCGAAAGCATCGATCCTTGTCGGCAACGGCGCTCCCACGCCCAGGTGAGGCAACGCATTGACCCGATAATCGCGCTTATCGTGAGCGTCGATCTTCCTTCCTAAACTTTTTCCAAGCTTTGGTGTTTTCATTCCGGTTCCGAGTTTCAAATCTTCGATGGCCAATATCGCTGAACCTTTCCTGGATTTCAGGAATTGCTTCTCATTGCAAGCTCACGACGGCGAACGCCTGATTCACCACCGGATTGTTGGTGGGCTGGTTGACGATGGCGTTGAACTTTTCTTTCAATTTATTGGCGCTCAGAGGAACAGCACCCGCGCCGGGCCGGGCGGTAACCTTGCCGCCCGAAACAATCGGAAGAAGTTGCTGGATGGAGCTCACCTCGCTGTTGATCAGCATCACCACCGCTGAGATCTTCTGTGTCGTGGCCGAATCGCTGATGTGGAGCGCAGGCAGCAAGCCGCTCAAATTGGACTGAACTTCTCCGAGGACAACGTTGATCTTTCCAATCGTCGTCGGATTTGGAGAGGATTGGTACTGGCTGACAAGCTGCCCCGCCAGGTTCAGATCATTCGAGACCTCATTGGTTGTTCGTGTGATGGTATCGAGGTCCGTGGCTGAGACGGTCTTGCCTTGCAGCAAGCCTGCGGCTGTGACCAGGTTCGTCACCATGGGCAGCACAACGGGCAGAATTTCCTGCGCCGTTTTGATCCATTGCGCGGTATCGCAGGCTACCAGCGCGGCAGCCAAAACCGGAACCAAAACGATCTTTTTCATGTTTTCCTCCTTCTTGTCATTCTGAGCGCAGCGAAGGATCCCAGCATTTAAATACTGCGGCCCTTCGCTCCGCTCAGGGTGGCGGGCTGCGCCCGTCATTTCGGCACGGGGCTTTGCTTCAAATAGAGCGCCGCCCCTACGATTGCGCTCACCAGCGCGACAACCCCCAGATTTTTAAATCCTCCGGCCACGCTTGGATTGAAATGGTGAGGATCTGCAATCAAGACGGAAATGGAGTTAGCCGCGCTTGAGACGATCGCTGCGAATAAGCCTTTTAACCAGATTCTCCAGTTCATTGCTGGTCTCACTTCTTTGATTTGCCATTGACCTTGTCTCTTAACGCTCGGCCTGCGCGGGCTACGCCTTCCTCGGTTTCGCGCCCCGCGCGAGCTGCGCCTTTGCCAACGTCACGCCCAATCTGCTCCGCGTCACGTGCGACTTTGGTGAAAATGTTTTTCACCTTGCTTGTTTTGGAATCCATCATTCGGCTCCTCCGTAGTCGGTACGACATACATTCAACAGAAGATATTCTTTTTGCAGAGCCTCCGCGCACCCGACGGCTTCATAACACTGCCTCACGGAACCCAGTGAGTTCAGGTCTCCCGATCACTCCGCCCACACCGGCCAGGTGATATACAGGCTGCTGAGCGGCTGCCTCCGCCAGGCAAAAGGCCCACCAGTGATCTGCGTGTCCGAAGTGGGCGTCGTGCTCCGTATCAAAACGGGACTGCCCCACGAGATTTTGAGTTTTCTTCACCGAATGAAAGGCGGCGCGGATATTATCTTCGTCAGGAATCCGGACTTTCATCTCTTCCATGCGGCGCTTGGCGTAAACGGCCAGCGCCTCCTTGGTCGGCTGGGTGAACTGGATTCCCTCAACTTTCCCGGGAAACTCGTGATCTAATTGCTCAGCGATGACGAGTCCCATTCCGGAGCGATCAATCGTCATCCTTCGCACCATGGGCAGAAGAGCTCGCGCCCGGCGCAGTTGTTCAGGAGTGGAGACATTCCGCATTTCAATCACGCCCCGCGTCCAGGTGATATCGCCCACGAGCTCGCTTAACCAGATCACGCTCAAGTCGCGGTTGCGAGCAATATCCCAGCCGGCGTAGAGATTTTCAATTGCCGGTTGCCGGTTGCCCAATCGCGAGTCGTCAATCGGCAACCGAAAATCCGCTGTTGCTTCCGAACTCACGCAGCTTTGATACAACTCGGGGCTGATCCACTGCGAACCGCCTGACAGGAATTCACAGCAGTATTCCTGCCTCCAAGCCTCCTCATCAATCCCGGAGCGCAACCGGCTGATGTTCACGCTCAAACCCTCGCGCATGGCGCGGTAGATGTCGCACCAGTGCGGCGACCATCCTTCCGGGTTCCTACTGCCTGCCTCTGGGTTCTCCTGAATTTTTCTGAGCGTCTCAAGCGCCGCAGCCGGATCTGCAAGACCGGCGGCCTTTGCCAACTCATAAAATTTTCCTTGCTGCCCATTCGGCGTCGAGATGACTTCCAGCCCATAGCCTCGAGTCGTGATGGGGTAGAGGGCGGTGTAAATCTTTTCGGCATCCGTATGAAATGCGAATTCATCGAGCGTGA
>DATGKJ010000341.1:0-9356 GCA_035294685.1 Terriglobia bacterium
TGTTGATTCTGCGTAGAGGCAAACAGAAGTTTCTGGCACTATGGACCCGCCAACCGGCGGGCGGACACTCAGGGTAAACTCCGCGAAGCGGAAGAATCCCCGTATTTCGCTTTACAAATGCAGGGATTCTTCGCTCGCTCCGCTCGCTCAGAATGACAGTTCATTGGGTTGCGACCGAAGGCTGGGTTGCTGGTGACGTTTTGGCTTTCAGTCTGCGAACTTGTAGCCGAGTCCTTGCACGGTCAGGATCAGGCGGGGATGCTTCGGATCATTCTCCAGTTTCTGGCGCAGCCAGGCAACGTGGACGTCCACAGTGCGAGTATTGGGCGTGGATTCGTAGCCCCAGACATTCTTAAGCAACTCCTCGCGGGAGATGGTTTCTCCGCGATGCTCGATAAAATAACGGAGCAACTGGAACTCGCGAGCTGAAAGCATCACCTTCTGGGTGTCGCGCCAGACCGTCGTGGACTTGAAATCGACCCGCAGCGCCCCGGACTGATAGGCTGCGTTCGACGCGCCTGAAGGCGCTGGACGCCGGAGCAGCGCTTCAACGCGCGCGAGCAATTCGAGCATATCGAATGGCTTGGTCAGGTAGTCGTCAGCGCCGAGTTTCAAGCCGACGACTTTATCCACAATCTGGCTGCGGGCGGTGAGCATGAGAATCGGTATGGTGACATTTTGCGACCGGAGGTCGCGGCACACATCCAGGCCGCTTTTAAGAGGGAGCATCACATCAAGAATAATCAGGTCAACATCGCTTGCTAGAGCGCGGTCGAGAGCCTGCTTTCCATCGGAAGCGGTTTCAACATCATAGCCTTCGTTCCGGAGACGGTCGCTGAGGGTGACGACAAGCCCGGGCTCATCCTCCGCCAGTAGTATCTTTTTATTCATAGGAAAGAATCGGAACCTGTAAAAGGCTGATTATCGCACGATCGCAACGCCAGGCTGACGTGGGCAGATGCGGGCCGCTGCCCGTAGACCGGAGGCAACACCTCAAAAGCCTCATCCTGCCGCCGTGGGCGTCTCAACAGCCACCAGGCCCGGAAGATGCAGCGTAAAGCTGCTTCCCTGGCCGGGAGAGCTTGTGACGCTGATCGCGCCTCCCATGGCTTCAGCAATCTCCTGGGCGATGCTCAGTCCCAAACCAGTTCCGTGGATTTGCATGGTGTTTTTGATTTTGCCGCGATAGAACGGCTCGAAGATGTGGGGTAGGTCTTCCGGCTCGATCCCAATGCCGCGATCCTCGACCGTGACCCTTACTTCCGGCCCTTGCCTGCTCATCGCTTTTTCTGCCCGAATTCCGATCCAGCGATTTTCGTAGCCATATTTGATGGCATTTGAAATCAGGTTTTGTATGCAGCGGCTCAGGGCGGATGGATCTGCCAGGACAAGAGGAAGGTCGGATTCCAAGCGCTTTTCGACGCTGACGCCGCCTGATTCCAAGGTCGGCTGCGCATCGGCAAGAGCGGCCTCAATGATTTCGAGGATATCCACCGGACGCTGGCTGTAAGATGGCGGGCCGGCCCGCCCGGCGGCAAAGACCAGAATCTGTTCCATCATCTCCGAGAGCCGGCGACCTTCGGCCTGAATGAGCGCGCCATAATTCTTGACTTGCTCTTTTGCGCCCACCACCCCATCCGCCAGATTTTCTGCTGCCGAGCAGATGATCGCAAGAGGCGTGCGCAACTCGTGTGAGATATTCGCCACAAAATCCATCTGGAGCTTGGCGAGGCGTTGGGCTCGCTGCGCTGAGACCAGAATTAAGCCCATGCTGGCCGCGAGCAGCAGCAATACGCTGAAGCTCACCGTCAGATTCCGGCGGCGCAGGCCCAGGACGGCCGCCTCGACAGAACCCGAGCGGTGCCGCACGATCATCTTCCAGTTTGCGGTCCGATTGGCCGGAACAATCAGGGCAAAGGGTTGTTTGGACCCTTCGAGATTGAACGAGTCAATGCCCATCAGTGATGACGCATTTGCATCCTCATGACTCGCGGAATGAACTGCATTTCTGTCTTCCGGGAAGGGTGGTTGCATCGAGGCATGGATGCCGCTGAAAAGCAGATCAACGACGACATCCCCGGTGGGAGAAGCGGAGTTGACTGCGCCTGGAGTCGACCGGTAAATCGTGCGGGCAGGATAGTTGCCGCTCATAATCGTGACGCTATAAGTAAACCCCTCCGGGCCGCGGAAATAGCGATCGGCCAGCATGGGCAGCAGAACCCGTCGGATGAAGTTCATGTCGAGCTGCACGATCACGCCGCCGTTCGGGGCGTCCATTTCCTCCTGAGTCTCCGGTTTGCCAGTGGTGACTCGCCACGCGTGGTAGAGCGCTGGAATCTGCTCGTCGATGATCCACGGCGCTTCGTCGGTTTCCGCCGGGCGTTCCATCAGGCTTGAAGAGGGCTGGCGCAGAAGATTTTGACGCAGCGATTCAAACTCGGAGGGCCACGGAATGCTTGCAAACCTGGCCGAAGCTGGGTTGAAGCGAAAGAGTCGAAGGCTTCCGTCGCGCCCGGTCCTCCAGACGAATAATCCTGCCACAAGGCCTGGATGGGCGGATGCGCCCATCCAGTCAGAGTAATGGTCGCCGTAGGCCCGCATGATTTTGGCCGGCGGGCCGCTGGGAACGGTCTGGAACGTCCAGCAGACGCGGAAAAGCTCGAGATAAAAATTGCGCCGGAATCGCGTGACGGCAATATGAAGATTCGCTTCCAGCCGTTCGCGCTGCGCCTGGCTTACCTGATCGCTCCAGCGAATTTGAAGGATGGCAAGAACGATGAGGATCACGGCCAGGGCGCAGACCAGGCCAATCCAGGATGCGGAACGGCGCGGGCGCAGTCTCATAGTGCAAGCATAGTGGGGGATGTCTCTCGACGCAAGCGTGACGGCATCTCGCTGTGGCGCTGGCGTCCCCGCCGGTCCTTTTTTTCGGCGCTGGGGATAGCGGCGCTAAAATTAAGACCGGCGGTGAGGACACCGCGGCTACAGTACAGATTGTTGCTGTAATCTGCGGCGTCAGCGGTGGACGACATTGGTAAATCCCCCGACCTTTTGCGGCGTCAGATATTTCGGCGCGTCAGTCAACGTGATCTTCAGTTCGTGGCGGCGCGCATGAAGCGGACGGAGTTGCCGGCCTTCGACGTCGGTGACCGCGAAACGGCCGCGAGCGCCGCGAATCGTAATCTGATGGGGCTGCCACGCTGCGGTCCAGATTACAAGACGCTGCTCCTGAGCCCTTGTGAAAAGCAGAATGTAATCCTGTGGGCCGCCTATCGCAAATCTCTTGCTGAATCGGTAGCCGCTGAGCGCTCGCGCGAGCGTCTGAAGCGCGAAATAAGCGGGCTTGGGTTTAAAGACAGGGCCTTTTCCTTTCTGATATGGGAATTCGACGAGGCCGAAATTGGCTTCCTGATTGTTGGGATCGGTCCCATCATTGCGCCAGTCATACCAGATGGTTAGCGGAACGCCTTCGGCAAGATCGCTGAGGAATTCACGCGCCAGCAGGTTGGCCTGCAAAGTATTACTCATCCCCGGCCAAAGCCAGGTGCCGGGATAGCCCCATTCACCCGCAATGATTGGTATTGACTTGCCTTTGGGAGCATACGTTGCGATCAGCTTGCGAAGTTCGGCGTACTCTTTGGCGGTTGATTCGGGCACGCGCTGGCGATAAGGATGGACAGAGACAGCATCCCAGTAGTTCAGCAGGCCCGCCATGAAGCATTCCTTGAGGAAACCGAGATCGATCATGGCGCCGGCGGGGCCGATGTATGTGGCGTCGGGTGTGTTTTCTTTGAGCGCCTCGCCCACGGCAAGCGCCAGCTTGATGTAATCGCCGTCATTTCGTTTGGGCTTCCAGAAATAGCCGTTCGGCTCGTTATACATTTCCCAGACCACGCCCCGCCCGCGAAAGTGCCGGGCGGCGGCAGCCGCCCAACGAGCAAATGCCTCGCGTCCCGCCGGGGTGTGTGGCGAAAGGCCATGATCGTAGAGCGGGTTCGCGTAGCAGAAAATCAGGATGGGCCTGATGTGATAGGGATCGAGCGCCCCAAGCAGGCGGTCATAAGCTGAAAAGTCGTACTGCCCCTTCACGTGCTCGGTTTCCTGCCAGAAAAAATCCATGCGAACCCAACGGATGCCAGCGGCGGCCAACTCTTCCATTTCACCCGGCTGAGGAGTTGTGAAGTGGATGTCCACGCCGAGGCTTTCAGATACGATGGGATTAAGCGGGATGCCATTCTTTGCAAAACCCAGAGACGTCAAGCTAAGCAGGATGAAAAGTAACTGGAAGGCGTATTTCACAGCAAGGGATTCAGCATTCAATTCAGCATTTATTGAGGGTTACAAATTATAGTGACGACTTCTTCGGTAGCGCCGGTGTCCCCACCGGCGTTTTTCGGCGCTGAGGACAGCGCCGCTACAGCAAATAGTGTCACTATAATTTGTAATCCCCTGTAGAATTCAGAATTCACAATTCAGAACTGAACTACAGCATGGCCTCGACAATGCCTGGGACGGCCTGAAGGGATTCGTCCAGTCTGGCGGGATTCTTTCCGCCGGCTTCGGCCAGGTCTTTGCGGCCGCCGCCTGAGCCTTCGACGATCGCCGCCGCGGCCTTCACAATTTTTCCTGCATCGAGCCGCGAAGTGAGGTCTTTGGAAACGGCGGCAACCAGCGAAACTTTGCCGTCAGAGGCGGCGCCCAATACGATAACGCCGGATCCAAGCCGGGCGCGGAGATTATCCACCATCTGGCGCATGGCGGGCCGGTCGAGCGCTTCAATCCGGGCTGAGAGCACCCGCACGCCTTTCACGTCACGCGCGCTTTCCAGCAGGTCGCCGGCGGAAGCGACAGCCCGTTTCAGTTGCTGCGCTTCAAGCTCTTTGCGCAGTTTCTTTTCCGATTCGCTCAGCTTTTCCGCCGCTTCGAGCAATTCTTCAGGCTTGGCGCGTAGAGCCTCGCCGAGTTGAGTGAGTGTTTCGCTGGCTTTCCTCAAATATTCGAGCACGCCCGTGCCGGTCAGCGCTTCAATCCGTCGCGTTCCGGCCGCAACACTCCCTTCCGAAGTCACCTTAAAAAGGCCAATATCGCCCGTGCGCCGCACGTGAGTGCCGCCGCAGAGTTCTTTCGAAAAAGATCCGTCGGCCACCGAGACCACGCGCACTTTGTCGCCGTATTTTTCGCCGAACAACGCCATGGCACCCGAATTGAGGGCCGAATCGAGATCGGTCACTTCAGTGTGCATCTCTTCGTTCGCCAGGATGTGCCGGTTCACCAGGTCTTCGATATCAAGCAGGTCCTGTTCATCCAGCGCGGCATAATGCGTGAAATCGAAACGCAAGCGGTCGGGCGCCACCAGCGACCCGGCCTGCTTTACGTGCGTTCCAAGCGTCGTCCGCAGCGCGGCATGGAGCAGGTGCGTGGCCGTGTGATTGCGGCGGATGGCATCGCGGCGCTCGGCGTCAACTTCGGCTGTGACAAGCATCCCAGCTTCGAGTGGTTGAAGGGCGATGGACTGATGAACGGTCAGACCCACCACCGGGCGCTGCGCGCCCCTTACAAACGCTATTTCATCACCCGTGGAAGCCAGAAACAGACGACCTGTGTCGCCAACCTGCCCGCCCGCTTCAGCGTAGAAAGGAGTATGGTCCAGAATGATTTCGACTTCTGTTCGCGCGGGGACGCGCGGCACAGGTTCTCCATTTACCAGCAAGGCCAGAATGCGACAATCCGTAGACTTTGTTTGTGTGTAACCGTCGAAGGTTGTAGGCTGCTTTTCAGCCAATGTGCGATAGGCAGGCGGCGCGGTCTTTTTCTCTGCGCCTTTCCAACTGGCTCTCGCCCGCTCGCGCTGGCGCTCCATTTCGGCGTTATACCCCTCCCAATCAATTGAGAGGCCATAATTCTTGACGACATCCTGAACAAAATCGGGACGAAGGCCGAATGTATCGTGCAATCGGAATAGGTCATCCCCGCGGACAGCGCCCGGCGGCAGAGGCGCGCCCGGATGCGCTCCGGCAATGGATTTGTATTCATCGAAACGCAGCGTCTTGCCTGAGGCCAGCACCACGTGCGCCTCATCCAGATGTTCCAGTCCCACGCGCGTGGTGTGGGCATAACGTTCTTCTTCAATCCTGATCGCCTTAGCCACGTGTTGCACCGTCTCAACCAGTTCGGGATACGCGCTCTTCATCAGTTCGACTACATGGCCGGACATTTTGTAGAGAAAGGGCTCGTTCAGGCCAAGCGTCTGGCCGTGATAGAGCGCGCGGCGCATGATGAGCCGCAGGACGTAGCCGCGCCCCTCGTTTGAGGGCAGAACGCCGTCGGAGATCAGGAACGTTGCGGCGCGGCTGTGGTCGGCAATGATGCGCAGCGAGACATCGGTTTCGGCGTTCGCTCCGTATTCGACGTTTGCAAGCTCTGCCGCTTCTTCGATGAGCGGCTGGAAGAGGTCGGTATCGAAGTTGGAGATTTTTCCCTGAAGGACGGCGGCCAGGCGCTCAAGACCCGCGCCGGTATCGACACAAGGCTTAGGGAGCGGTTTGAATACCCACTCGATGCATTTCACTTCAGCGGTTCCATCGTCGCGCTTGGATTCGACCATATTCAGGCAGATGCGGTCGTACTGCATGAAGACGAGGTTCCATAATTCGACAAAACGGCCGCAATCGCACGGGAATTGGCAATGGGTGTGGCCCAGATCGCTGGCTGCCGGGCCCATGTCATAATGAATTTCGGAGCACGGACCGCATGGGCCGGTCTCGCCCATCTGCCAGAAATTTTCCTTCATGCCCATTTCGAAGATGCGCTCGGCGGGAATGCCAATCGAGCGCCAGCAATCGAATGCCTCAGAATCGCGCGGAATACCTGCTCCGCCCTCAAAAATCGTGACGTAAAGTTTTTCGCGTGGAATCTTATAGCCCTGGGTGATCAACTCCCAGGCCCACGGAATAGCTTCCTTCTTAAAATAATCCCCGAAGGAAAAATTGCCGAGCATCTCAAAGAAAGTATGATGACGCCGGGTGCGGCCCACCTGTTCGAGATCGTTATGCTTGCCTCCGGCGCGGACGCACTTCTGAGAGGAGCAGGCGCGAGTGTAATCACGCTTCTCACGGCCCAGAAAAACGTCCTTGAACTGATTCATCCCGGCGTTCGAGAAGAGCAGCGTGGGATCATTCGCCGGAACCAGGGAAGAGGAGCGCACTACGCGGTGCCCGCGCGCGGCAAAGAAGTCCAGAAAAAGTTTTCGAATGTCGTTCGAGGTCATCATCAAATTGTGAATTCTGAATTGTGAATGCTGAATTGGGAAAACCGGCTCGTCAATCGCGTTGCTTTTTCTTGGCACTGACGATGATCGAAGTGATCACGGCCAGCAGTTCGGCAGTTTCTCGCAATAACGGGTCCAGCTTTGTTTGCGGCACGATGCCGGATTCTGCCAGAAGACGAAGCCAGTAAAGGCTTTCTCGTGCCTCCTTCCGAGCGACTCCGAGCTTATGCGCAAAATCAGCGCGAGTCTCGCCAGCTTGCGCCTCCTCAATATTCGCGCCAATGGATGTCGCAGAGCGCAGATATTGTTTTGCAAGGATCCGCCCGGCTCCGTCACACTGTTTCTGCAAGTGGTGAAAAAGCCTGACGGATCAAAGAGCATAAGCAAACGCTCGTGACTGAATATCTCGCGGATTGCGTTTGCCTGGCTTACTTATTACAGTATTTGCAGCTCCTTGCGTAATATTTCCCTGTCTCCATTCATAACTCATAACTTAGCATTCATCACTCAGAATTCACTTCTGTCCTTCTTCAGCCTCGGGCAACTCAGCCTCTTCTGCCACCGGCTTCAACTCCGGCCGGGAGCGCATCGTTTTCATAATATCATCGGAGCGAAACCCCAGCCTCATCAGACTTTGGCAGAGGGAATAGAATTTGCGAGGGGTTAAAGGCAGGCGGATGGTGCGGAGCTTCTTTTCAAGTGCGCGCTCGAGCAAGTCGCGCTCGTTAGTCTCTTGAAAAGCCTGTTCAAGCGCCGGATCGATGGCTCGATAATCCACCAGCCTGGCTTTCAATTCCCGGCGGATGCGCTCGCGTCCGAACGCTCGATGACGCGCAAGGAATGAGGCGTATTGCAGGGCGAACTTCCGGTCGTCCAGATATCCAAGCTGGCGGAGGCGGGCGATGGCTTCCCGGACTTCTTCGGTTTCGCCATAGCGCTTCTCAAGGGTTCGTCGTAGCTCAGCGGCGGAATAAGGGCGGCGAGCCAGGAGGCGGACGGCAGTGGAAAACGGATCGGGAGACGGCGCTGAGCCAGCCTTGCCATTCGCAAAGGATGACCCTGCCTCCGCCTTCAACGGTTTCTTAGGCTTTTCCAAAACGTTCGATCTGGGATCGCGCGGCCTGTTCCATCTCCTCCCGGGCCATATCGGTGGCCGAGCTGATGCCTGCCACGCGGAGCTGCAGTTCATGAGGATTGGACGACCAGCGCGAAGCCTCTTCCAGAGTGATCAAACCCTTCGAATAAAGATCATACAACGATTGGTCAAACGTCTGGGTGCTGTATTGGGAGGTGCCTGAGGCGAGCAGCGCGCGAATGAGCCGGGTCTTGTCGGGATTGATGATGCAGTCGCGGATGAATTCCGTAGCCACCAGGATCTCGACGGCTGGGACGCGACCCTTGCCGTCCGCCCGCCGCACCAGGCGCTGGGAGATGACGCCTTTCAAGGTGGAGGCCAGTTGGAGGCGGATCTGTTTTTGCTCCTCAGCGGGAAACACCGCAATGATGCGCTGCACGGTTTCCTGAGCATCCAGGGTATGGAGGGTCGAGTAAACCATGTGCCCGGTTTCCGCCGCGGTGATCGCGGTGCGCATGGTCTCAAGGTCGCGCATTTCGCCCACCAGGAGCACGCCCGGGTCCTGGCGCAAAGCCGAGCGCAGGGCCGCCTCGAAACTGGGCGTATCATCTCCAACTTCGCGCTGGTTTACGAACCCCTTTTTGTCCGGGTGGTAGAACTCGATGGGATCTTCGATGGTAATGATATGGTCGGTGCGAGTCGAGTTGATGCGGTCAATGATGGCCGCCAGGGTGGTGGATTTGCCGCTGCCCGTAGTTCCGGTCACGAGCACCAATCCCCGGCGCTCCTCGCAAAGCTGATACACAACGCGAGGCAGGAGAAGTTCATCGATGCTGCGAATCACAGGCGGGATGATGCGCAACACCATGGAGACGGCTCCCCGGTCCTGAAAGACGTTCACGCGAAAGCGCCCGATGCCAGCCACGCTATAGGCCAGGTCCAGTTCTGCCACTTCCTGAAATTTCTGCTTGTGGCGGGCGGTCATGACTCTATCGGCAATGAACTGCATGGCCT
>DATGKJ010000342.1:0-3420 GCA_035294685.1 Terriglobia bacterium
GAAACAGGCCGATTCCCACCAGGATCATCTGTTTGTGAATCTCAACGAGCGGCGGCAGAACGGCCAGCGCGGCCAGGAAAATCAGCCAGAGGATATCAATCCAGCGGAATGTGGCGGATTCCTGATCGACCATAGTTCCCGGGGGAAACACAATTCAACGGGCGCACCAGGCTGGTTTTTGTCACGCCGAGGGCGCGCCCGCAAATGCCTCAATATGTTGACACTTCTGCATTGATAATGCGAATGTATTTGACTGATGGCTCCGAACGCAAGAGCAACCATAACGAAGGATCGCTCCGCACTCTCAGGTCCCCAGGATATTTTGTCGCTGATTGGCAACACACCGTTGCTTCGCTTTAATCGGATCACGCGACAGTTTCCAGGCGTCGAGATTTACGCCAAGGCGGAATGGGAAAATCCGGGCGGGTCTGTCAAGGACCGCCCCGCGAAAAATATCATTCTGGATGCGGAGCGCAGAGGGCTGATGCACGCGGGTAAAATCCTGATTGACTCGACCTCTGGCAATACGGGAATCGCCTATGCCATGATATGCGCCGCGCGCGGCTACCGGCTGAAAATCTGCATGCCCTCCAATGTTTCGGTGGAGCGAAAGCAGATTCTGGCGGCTTATGGCGCGGAGATTTTCTACACCGACCCGATGGAAGGCTCAGACGGCGCGATTCGCAAAGTGCGCGAGATGGCGGCTGAGAATCCGGATCTCTACTTTTATGCCAACCAGTACGATAACCCCGCTAACTGGCGCGCGCACTATGAGACGACGGCTCCGGAGATTTTCGAGCAGACGGAGGGGCGCATAACCCATTTTGTCGCCGGGCTTGGAACCAGCGGGACATTTGTTGGCACGTCGCGGCGGCTCAAGGAATTGAACCCCTCGATATGCTGCGTCTCATTTCAACCGGATTCCGCATTTCATGGACTTGAAGGACTTAAGCACATGGATACGGCGATCCTGCCGGCAATCTACGATCCGACGTTGGCGGATGACGATTTGGCGATTTCAACCGAGGAAGCCTATGCCATGACGCTGCGGCTGGCCCGCGAAGAAGGCCTGCTGGTGGGGGTTTCTGCCGGCGCTGCGATGGTGGCGGCCATGAAAGTGGCGGCAACGCTCGATGAGGGTGTAATTGTCACGATTTTTTCGGATAGCGGCGATAAATATCTGAGCGAGCGATTCTGGACAGAAAGAGTCAAATGAAAGGCTCTTGCAGGGTTTGATCATCAGCCGTCTTGGAACCTATCAATCTCTTTGTTCATCCAATAGATAAGCGCTTATGGCTCTGCGGCTGACACAAAATCACGTTGATTCCATCGCTGCGCATGGGGCGCGAGAATATCCCAATGAATGCTGCGGAGCCATGCTCGGTGTGGAAGTGGATGGGGCAAAGGAAGTTCGGGAACTGGCCCCGCTTAGAAATTTGCGCCATGACCGCGCTCGGGCGCAAGAGTTGTTGCCATTGAGCGAACCGGAGAAGGAATCGGAGAAGAATCGCTTCCTGATCGATCCTGAAGATATGCTGCGGGTTGAAAGAGACGCTCGCAAGCGCGGCCTGGACGTTGTGGGTTTCTACCATTCCCACCCTGACCACCCCGCTCGCCCATCGCGTTATGACCGCGAGCATGCGTTTCCATGGTACTCTTATGTTATCATTTCAGTAGAGGCTGGGAAGCCTGGAACTTATACCTCCTGGACGCTGCAGGAAGACCGCTCTGAATTCGATCAGGAACTTATAGAAGTTCTTGGAGTTAATGAGCCTCAAGGGGCTACGGCGATTGCGGAAAGCAGACGACAGGAGTGAGAACAGCATTTTGGGTAACCCTCTGATGGCGAGAGGGTAAGCAGGCAAGCGTTAAAAGGAGACTTGATGGCGGTTAAAGTGATTATCCCGACTCCCCTTCGGCAGTACACTGAGAAGCGGGATGCGATTGAGTTGGAGGCCGGCACGGTTGCCGAAGCTCTTACGGGGCTTACAAGCAAGTATCAGGGGCTGCGCAAGCACCTTTACAACGAGGAAGGCAAACTGCGCAGCTTTGTGAATATTTATTTGAATGACGAAGACATTCGCTATCTGCAAAAGGACCAGACGCCTTTAAACGACAACGATATCATCAGCATTGTTCCCTCCATTGCAGGCGGTCAGAACCTCCAGTGTATCTGTAGCTAGCCTGGGTCCGGCAAGCCGGGATCCCGGGCATTTTCTCACCCGAGACTTCGATCTATTAAACCCGATCATCCGATATGGCAAGGGTCAGAGCGCTGAACAAAGGCGCGCGCAGCACGCCGTTGCCATAATCGGCTAAAGCTATGGACACTGGAGATTAAGGAAAAGCGTATGGCTACATTGACGATAAGTCCCACGGCGCAGTTGAGCAAAGATGAAATTCTTCGCTACAGCCGCCATTTGATCATGCCCGAAGTTGGCATGGAAGGCCAACTGAAGTTAAAGCAGGCGCGCGTGCTTTGCATTGGCGCAGGAGGCCTGGGGGCTCCGCTGGCCCTTTATCTGGCTGCGGCGGGCGTCGGCACGTTGGGCATTGTGGATTTTGATGTGGTGGATTTTACGAACCTTCAACGCCAGGTCATCCACGACACGAACGACGTGGGCCGGCCCAAGCTTGAATCGGCGCGCGACACCATCCTGGACATCAATCCGAATGTGGAAGTCATTCCTTACGAAACCCGGCTCACTTCCGAAAACGCGCTGGACATTTTCAAGGATTTTGACCTGGTCGCCGACGGCACGGATAATTTCCCCACCCGCTATCTGGTGAACGATGCCTGCGTTCTCTTGGGTAAGCCCAACGTTTACGCCAGCATCTTTCGCTTTGAAGGGCAGGCATCCGTTTTCTACGCCAAGGAGGGGCCGTGCTACCGCTGCCTCTATCCTGAGCCGCCCCCGCCCGGACTTGTGCCCAGTTGCGCTGAGGGCGGAGTGCTGGGCGTGTTGCCGGGCATTATGGGCTGCATCCAGGCGCTTGAGGCCATCAAATTGATCCTTGGCAAGGGCGAACCGCTCATTGGGCGCTTGCTGATTTTCGACGCGCTGGGCATGAAATTCCGCGAACTGAAGCTGCGGAAAAACCCGGAGTGCCCGGTTTGTGGCAAGAATCCCACCATCCACGAGTTGATCGACTACGAGCAGTTCTGCGGCATTCGTGGCGAAGAGCACAAGCCCGACATGCGCGTGCCGGAGATCACCGCGGTGGAACTCAAGAAACTTATGGATGAAGGCCGGGCGCCGATGCTGATTGATGTGCGCGAACCGCACGAGTACCAAATCTGCCGCATTCCGGGATCAAAACTCATTCCGCTGGGGGAGGTTCCGGCGCGCATGCACGAGCTGAACTCCGCTGATGAGATTGTGGTTCACTGCCGTTCCGGAGCGCGAAGCGCGCAGGCGG
>DATGKJ010000343.1:0-5120 GCA_035294685.1 Terriglobia bacterium
ATGCAGGTGGGGATCATCAATTACGGCGCGCGGATCGTTTCAATCGTCGTGCCCGATCGTCATGGGAAGATGGCCGATGTGGTTCTCGGCTTTGATGATTTACAAGGCTATCTCGGCAAGGATCCATTTTTTGGGGCCACCGTCGGCCGTTACGCCAACCGCATCGCCAAAGGCCGATTCAAGCTGGATGGAGTTGAATACAAATTACCCATCAACGACGGCCCCAACAGCCTGCATGGCGGAACAAAAGGCTTTGACAAGCGGGTATGGAAGGCGCGCGAGCTTTCGCAGGCTCCTCCGGCGCTCGAACTAACTTACCTCAGCAAGGACGGTGAGGAAGGCTATCCGGGCAATCTCTCGGTGAAAGTTGTCTACCGGCTGACGAACGATAATGCCCTACACATTGAGTACACCGCGACGACCGACAAGGATACGGTGATCAATATGACGAATCACTCTTATTTCAACCTTTCCGGCCAGGGAAGCGGAAGTATCCTGAATGAAATTCTGATGATCAATGCAAATCGATTCACTCCGATTGACGCCACCATGATTCCCACCGGTGAGCTTCGCAGCGTGGCGGGAACACCCTTTGACTTCCGCAAGCCCACTCCCATTGGCGCGCGCATCAATGAAAATAATCAGCAGTTGAAGTTTGCCAAAGGCTATGACGACAACTTCGTCTTGAATCGCAAGGGGCCGGGCTTGGTGCTGGCGGCGCGGGTGGTGGATCCGGAATCTGGCCGGGTGCTTGAGGCCTGGACAACCCAGCCCGGAGTCCAGTTTTACACCAGCAATTTTCTCGACGGCAGCATTCGCGGGAAAGACGGCAAGGTGTACGGCTACCGCTCCGCGTTCACCCTGGAGACGCAGCATTTCCCGGATTCACCCAATCATCCAAATTTCCCGTCCACAGAACTTAAGCCCGGGCAAACGTATCACGAAATCACGATTTATAAATTCTCAACGACTCGGTGATAATTCTGACCCTACCTTTGCGCCGCGGCGGGCGGGGTCAATGTGGTAGGCCACGAGCGTTTCCGGCCAGAATGTGACCCGAACGCGGGCAATGCGGCTGGTGGGGAAAAGTTTCTGCAGCTTGCGGGCAGAAAGCAAAGCGAGTTCCTGAAGCGCGCCTTTAGGAATGTGGGTTCCAAGCAGGCGGTTATAGGATCGCTGCATCCCGGGAGGCATGAACTGGATGAAAGGCAGGTGGTAATGACTTTCAAAGGGATACCAGTAATTGGGCGTAGTCACAAACCAGCTTTTGCCCACGCGCATCACTTCTTCAGCAAACCGCTTTTGGCGGCCTTCGCCTAAGATGTGTTCAATGACGGCATTGGAAAAGACCAGGTCAAAACTCGCATCGCGGAATGGCAGCGAACAGCCGTCAAAGACCGCGTAGCGGGGCCTGGGATAATAACTCCGCGCGCTGGAAACTTCTTTAAGATCATAACCCCCGGCGGTGATTCTTTCCGGGTAGGGATATACATCCTCAAAAGTGTAGCGAAGGAAGACTTCGCCGCTCGCGCCAATGTCGAGCACACGATCCTCGGGCGCGGGCTGGAAGAGCGAGCGAAAAAGGTCAAACTTTTTGGCGCGCGATCGATGGCTGAACTGCTTCAGCAGGCGCCGAAATGTGGAATCAGGCATGGCGGATGGCTGGGCCGCTTAAAGGTTGCGGTCTTTGACGAGCTTTGAATAATAACGCGCCGCCCCCATGAGGTTCTCCGCAAAATCCTGCAGCCGCCGATCTGCCGCCTGAATCCCGGCATCGCCGCATTCGTAAATGGTCTCGACAGCATACAGGGCCATTTCGCGGTATTGTCGCCTCTCTGCAGAAGATAAAGGTCCCTCTCTCCGAAGAGCGTTTTCAGGCTTTTCACGCGGGGCGCTGCGCCTTTCTGCGCGAATGCGGAAGCCCATGCGAGTCTCTTCGTTGGGGCAAAGCTGAAGCAGCCTGATGAGCCAATCGCCGCTGGGAATGAGGTCTCCTCTCTCCCACTTTTGATAAGCCGGCAGGCTGCATCCCAGAATTTGGGCCATTACTTCCGGCGATCTGCCCAGAGTCTGGCGCAAATTGCGGATCGCCGCGGCCAGATCGATCTCGCTGAAGGTAAACCGGTCATCCGTCACGGGGCGTCTCCATCATTCTATGGTAATTTTCGGCAGATTGGAGCGATTCGTGAACTTTTCACAGCGAAGAGACGCTTTTTGAGATTGCGTTCAGGGAGATGAACGATCCTCGGACATGTTATCCTCGGCTTTGGAGGCAGCCGAAGTGCGATCGATTGCAATCATCGGCGGTGGTCCAGCGGGCTCCATGACGGCTGAAAGACTTCTCCAGACGGGCGTCTCGGGAAACAGCCGTAGCCGAGGCTTGCAGGTGACCGTTTTTGAGGAAAGGCTGGGCTGGGAAAAACCGTGCGGCGGCGGGCTGCCTGCAAAGGCGCTCGTCCGCTACCCTTTTCTGCTCGAAGCCTGTGAACCTCACGCCGTTATTCAGGAAGCCGAATTGGTTGCCGGCAGCGGCGAGGCCGTGCGGTTCCATCTCCGCATGCCTATTGTCATTTACTCCCGCTCGGTGCTGAACGGGCTTCTGTTGTGGCGCGCCCAATCGGCTGGAGCGCAGATTATTGCGGATCATATCACAAGTTTTCATCGTGAAGGCGGGCGATGGAAGCTCCAAGGCCGGAATCACGCCTACCGCGCAGACTTCCTGGTGCTGGCGAGCGGCGCGCGCAGTTTGTTGCGACCCCGGGTGGCGTCCAGGCTTCAGCCACAGGATTTCATGCTGACTTACGGCTATTACGTTCCGGCTTCCGATTCCCTGTTGCGCATTCAATTCCTCACGGATTTTGAGGGCTATGCCTGGGCCTTCCCGCGGCCTGACCATCTCTCAATCGGCATCTGCGGCAAGCTGAACGAAAATGGTATGGCCACGTTGCGTGAGCGGCTTCACGGCTTCATGCAAAATTTCGGCTATGCCACCGAGGCCGCGACAATTTTCAGCCATCTGCTTCCTGCGCTGAATCCGGATAGCTGGACCAGGCTTGAGCTTACAGGCGAGGGATGGGCGATTGCCGGCGATGCCGGAGGGCTGGTGGACCCGCTGACGGGCGAAGGAATTTATTTTGCCATGCGCTCCGGGGAACTGCTGGCGGAGTCGCTGCTCGCCGGCGCTCCGCAGAGCTATCCTGCGCGCATCTGGCGGGAATTTGGGCGAAGGCTGGCGATGGGCGCTCGGCTTGCGCCACGCTTTTATCACGGACACTTCCTCGGCAAGCCCTCCACCACGCGCCTGGTGGAATTCTGCTCGCGCAGCTCGGCCTTCATGAACCTGTTGCAGGACCTGCTGGAAGGAACGCAATCATACACCAGTCTGCCCAGGCGCGCTTACCAGACATTTGCCAAAGGCGTATTTCAGATGGCGACCGAGGCAGCAGGTAGAAAGCTCTCTGCCCTGAGCGACCTCATGAAAGCGCGGGCGTAGCGGAATCTCGGCATTAAGCGATCAGCCGTCAGCACTCGACATTTCATCTTGGCATTTTCAGGCTGATAGCGGAAAGCTGCTTGCTGAAGGCTAAAGAAATACAGGGATTTTTCCGCCTCGCTCCGCTCGGCGCCAGAATGACAGGCGAAGGGATCAGCATGACAAGAGAAAATTTCAGGACGCCTGAAAATCCGCGCGGATGATGTTCAGTTTTCTTATCCTGGATTGCAGCGTTGTCCGCTTCATGCCAAGCCGCGCTGCTGCCCCGTTTGGACCGCCGATCACTCCTCTCGTCTCGCGCAGGACGCGTAAAATGTGCTCGCGTTCCGCTTCTGCAAGCGTTCTGGGAGGCGCGGAAGAATCCGGGCGCGCGGGCTTCAGTTCCGTCAGCGGAATATAAAGAGCCGAGGCCTGGGTCAGGATCACCGCGCGCTCAATCAGGTTTTCCAGTTCGCGCACGTTTCCGGGCCAGTGATATTCCAGCAGAGCCTCCATGGATTCTGCGGGGATCACGTCAATCCGTTTATTCATCTGGCGCGAATATTTCTGAGCGAAATAACGCACCAGCGTGGGAATATCCTCGGGACGTTCGCGAAGCGGAGGAACCGAGATTGGGAAAACATTCAGGCGATAGAAGAGGTCGCTGCGAAAGCGATGTTCTTCCACCATGCGGGCCAGATCCTGATTGGTGGCTGCAACTAACCGAATGTCCACGCGAATGGTTCTGGCGCTGCCCAACCGCTCAAACTCCTGCTCCTGAAGGACGCGTAGAAGCTTGGGCTGTAATTCAGGCGGAATATCTCCGATTTCATCGAGAAACAAGGTTCCACGATGAGCAAGTTCAAACCGGCCGACTTTCTGCATGATCGCGCCGGTAAAGGCGCCGCGCTCATGGCCGAAAAGCTCGCTTTCCAGCAAACCAGAGGGGATGGCCGCGCAATTGACCTTGACGAAGGTGCGTTCCCGACGCCGGCTCAGGTTATGGATGGCGCGGGCGATAAGTTCCTTGCCCGTCCCGGTCTCTCCCAGGATCAAAACCGTCGAGTCGGTCGGCGCAACGGTTTCCACCTGCCGAAGCGCGCGTTTTAACGTCGGGCTTTCGCCCACAATCTCCTCAAAGTTGTAATCTGTGCGGATCTCATCTTCCAGGTAAAGCTTTTCCTCTGCCAACTGATCCTTGAGGTCAGCAATCTGCTGGTAAGCCAGCGCGTTTTCCACCGCGATCGCAACCGGATTGGCGGCGTGAGCGAGCAGATCGATTGCTTCTGGCGAGAATGCATCGGGCTGGAGGCTTGCAACATTCAGCGTGCCCAGCACGCGATCGCGGTTGATCAACGGAATAAAAGCCGCCGATTTCAGCCCTTCTTCCAAATGCAATTGCACAACTTCAGATTGACGGAGGCGCTCCACATCCTCGCGAGTCGCAATGTAGGGCTTGTGGGTCATCACGGCTCGGCCTGGAAGAGCGCGCTCAACTTTCTCGACCATCTGTTCCCGGACCAGCCCCTTGCTGGCCGGGAAATCCAGCGCATAAAGCCGCAAGTGTTCCTGATCGGGTTCGAGCAGGCAAAGGCTCGCGTAGTCGTGTTTCACCACGCGGCGGAGGCAGGCTGAGATGGCGGGGAAA
>DATGKJ010000344.1:0-6569 GCA_035294685.1 Terriglobia bacterium
CGAGGTACATGAGCACGGCGACGCTCGACATATAAGTTTTCGTGGTTACCGAGGATTGCCGCCCCGCCATCATCGGCAGGAAGAAGTCCGCCTTGCGCGCGAGGGTGCTGGCCTCGACGTTCACCACGCCCAAAACGCCCAGCTTGCGAGGCAGGGAATCGAGCAACTTCACGATCTCGACGGTTTCGCCGGATTGCGAGATGACCACCAGCAGCATATCCGGGCCGAGGATGTTCAGATGATGGTGAAGCAGTTCGGCGGTCTCCCAGGTGAGAGCGCGAATGCCGAGCGACGTGAGGTAAGCTTGAGCGGGATAAGCTGCAAACAGCGATGATCCCATGCCGGTGAAAACCACGATGGGAGGCCGGCGGTTCACCAGCTTGCGCAGCGCCTTAAAGGGGATGGCGCCCGGGCTGGTGTAATATTTGCGAACTCCGGCCAACTCTCCGGGCTGTTGCATGATCTCATCCATCAGTTGGGTCATCGGTGAGCCTTCTCGTTCTCAACTTGCGGGCCAGCCGCCAGGAATGGATGATGATAACCCAGATTGCGGAAAGCAGAAAGCGGAAGGCGGAAAGCGAAAGGCAGAAGGCAGAAAGCAGAAAGCAGAAGGCGGAAAAAGTCCACTACCTGATTTGTCCTTTCTCAGATACTGTGGATGATGTGGTTTTAACCGCGGAGGAATTTGGCGGGATTGACGGGCGTTTCATGCACCAGTACTTCGTAATGCAGATGCGGCCCTGTAGCTCGGCCAGTCATGCCGACGCTGCCAATAATCTGGCCCTTTCTCACTTCCTGTCCCTCGATCACGAAGATGCGTCGCAAGTGGCCGTACTTGGTGGCCATTCCTGCCCCATGATCGATAAGGATTTCATTGCCGTATCCGGCTTCTCCGGGGCCGGCGTGCAGGACAATGCCGTCCGCTGCGGCTCGCACGGGAGTGCCGGATGGAGCTGCAATGTCCATGCCCGAATGGAACGCGCCCTCGCCACTGAACGGGTCCATGCGCTCGCCAAAACCAGCGGTGACTTCACCCTGAACGGGCCAGATGCTGGGAATCTCTCCAGGATTTACGGCTGGGCTCGACAAGAGTCCCAAAAGGGAAGGATTTCGGCTGGGAATCATGGAAGCTTGCTCGATCAGATTGAAGGCATAAAGAGATGCATTATAGCGGGCATCGCTCGTTGAACTGCTTTGCGAAATCGTCGTGGAAGTCATATGGGCTAACTGGGATGGCGAAGTTTTCGCAAATCCATAGCTGACAGCGACCTCGGAAGCCAGCGACTCGAGCGAGCTTAACTGGGTGTTGGTATGTTTGACCGCGCTCTCCAGGAGATGGTATTGGGTTTTCAGCGCCTCGCGGTCGGCGCGGAGATAATTATAGTTCGAGACTTTCAGTAACATCCGGGCGTAACTTTTAGCCAGAGCCGTCAGCGTGATGACGCCCACAAGACTGAACGCCAGCAGCAGGTAAAGCGCATACTTGGGGATTTGAAGCTTAAACGGCCTGCCATGCGGTCCAAGCAAAAGCAGCGTATAGAGCTTCCTCTTCTTTTTTTGATAGGCGCTGAATATCATGCTTTGTGATCTTAAAGCCGCCGCAGCATAGCGGCGAAAAGGCGTCTTGCATTCAGACGGCGCTCGGGTAAGGCAGGTAGAAATGCTATTGGACTCTGCAGGGATTGTCAAGCGAAAAGCCGGCATGCGCAGAAAAATTAGTCCGAAAATTGGTCTGGCTAGACTATAATTTGTAAATAACGTATTCCCTTGTGTTTACAATAATATAAATGCCTGGAGATATATGGCTTCTGAACAGCCTTTTCAGAATGAAGATGAATTTGTCCGCTGGCTCCGGAAGCGTGCTACGGGAAGGGTTCAAGGACTGCGGCTCGGCATCGGCGATGATGCGGCGCTCGCCAGCGTTCCTTCGGGCCGCGAGATTGTAGTGACAACCGATCTCTCCATTGAGGGAGTTCATTTCTCAACTCGCCTTCATCCCCCCGAATCTATCGGCCACCGCGCGCTCGCCCGCTCGCTGAGCGATGTTGCAGCCATGGGCGCGGTTCCCAAGTATGCGCTCGTGGCTCTGGCGCTTTCGAAGCGCGCGAGCCGAAGGTGGGTGGAGTCCCTCTACGAGGGCATGTGGAGGCTGGCGCGTCGCTATCGGGTTGGCATCCTGGGGGGCGACACGGCCTGCTATTCCGGAAAGACCTTGTTGGATGTGGCGGTGATTGGCGAAGTGGCTCGCGGAAAGGCTTTGCTTCGCTCAGGGGCAAAACCCGGCGACCGGCTCTTTGTTGCAGGGACGCTCGGGCTTTCGGCGTGGGGACTCGAACTGCTCAAAGCGCGCGCAAAAAAGGGAATTGCGCGCGAAGCCTTGCGCGCCCATCTTTATCCGGAGCCGCAGTGCGCCCTGGGGCAGCATCTTGCAAAAGAAGGATTGGCCTCAGCCGCCATCGATGTGAGTGACGGGCTTTCGACGGACCTTCATCGACTCTGCGAAGCGAGTGGCGTTGGAGCTCGACTTCGGGCGGACCGCATTCCCCGGCCTCATGCTTCGGCCAACGGTCGTCTACAAGCACGGCTGCTTCAATTCGCCCTGCACGGAGGCGAGGACTACCGGTTGCTGTTTACGTCGTCAGCGGCAAAAGTCCGTCGCATTCCGTCTTCGTTTCGGGGAATACGGATTCATCAGATTGGAGAAGCGCTCGCCTCGCGCAGGATTGTGTTGATGCATGAGGACGGCGCCGAGCAATTCATCGTTCCTCAGGGCTACGATCATTTTCGCAAGTCATGAAGCAACACCTGAGCGCGTGACGCGACTGCTCAGCAGGTCCCGGATTTGAAAATCGCCGCCGATGTCGGATATATTGCCAGAAAGAGGTGGAAGCATGCCGATCTTTGAGTACGAATGCCGTGAGTGTGGAACCAAATTTGAAGCGCTCGTTTCTTCCAGCGCGCAGGAAGTTGCCTGCAAGCATTGCGCGAGCAAGCGCGTCGAGCAATTGCTTTCCGTTTTTGCCGTCTCCGGAAATTCGGCGGTCTCTGCCGAGCCGGGTCCTTGCCCCTGCGGGGCTCCGCGCCGGGGCATGTGCGGCGAGTAGCGGGGTGATTTTCGCTCACTTCCGCCTGCCCCGGCCAGAGGTCTTCGCCGATCTGCCCCGTCTCCCTTATGAGCCGCATCAAGATTCGCCCCCTCAAAACTGAGAAAGAATTCCGGGCGTGCGAGGATATTCAGCGGGAGGTCTGGGGCGGGCTGGCCATTTCAGCGGAAGTGCTCAGCGTGGCCCAGAAGTATGGCGGAGCGGTGTTGGGCGCGATGGCGGCGGGCGAAATGGCAGGCTTCCTTTGCGCCTTTCTTGCGAAGCGCAAAGGGAAGCTTATTCACTGGTCGCATATGATGGCGGTGCGACCGCGCTTCCGGGATCGCGGCCTGGGCTTTCGGATGAAGCTGCTTCACCGCCGGTTGGCGATCGATCAGGGCATTCGCTCGATTTGTTGGACTTTCGATCCGCTGCAAAGCCGGAATGCGAAGTTGAACGTGGGGCGGCTGGGCGTCCAGATCGAGGAATACATTCCGGATTGTTATGGCGAGTTTCCCAGCCGCATCGAAAAGGGCCTTCCGAGCGACCGTTTCGTCGCTTGCTGGCCTATTGCTTCGGTGGAAGTTGAACGCCGTCTGCGACGACAGCCTGAACGGCGCATCGATCTTTCGTGGCCATGCGTCAATGAAACCCGGCGGGCGTCAAGTCGCTTCCTCGAAAATCGCCGGATTGCCTGGAATCTAAATGACCGCCGCTTGCTCGTGGAAATTCCTGCCAACACGGACGCCATGCGTGAGCAGGATCTTCCACTCGCAAAATGCTGGCGGATGGAAACGCGCAGAATTTTTCAGCGTTACTTCGGCCTGGGATATCGGGTGAAAGACTTCGTGACCGCGCCGGAAGGTGAAGAAGCTTGCTTTTATGTGCTGAGCAAGGCGGGTTCTCAACGGACTTAAGATCCCATCTCAACGGATTGCTGAGAAAGGATGATGAACGCTGTCATTCCGAGAACTTCGCTTGTCATTCTGAGCGGCAGCGAAGAATCCCTGTATTTCAGCCTGCGTAGACACCAACCGTTACGGATTCAACGGGGTGAAAGCTTATGCCCGGCGTCGCATTTTTCACGCGATCGGCGAGCATTGCGAGTGAAATTGAACGCCGTATTCGACAGGCGGCGGTTTCCGTCGATGCAGCCCTTTACCGCATGAATCATCCCGGGCTCGCGCAAGCCCTGGCTGGCGCGGTGAAGCGAGGCGTTCATGTGCGGATTGTGCTTGATCGAGGGAAATTCCAGGAAAGCTGCGCGACACGAGAACTGCTGCTTGAGACAGGGCTTCCTTATCGGCTGTCTTGCGGGCGCAGGAAACGGGAATCCAAGATGCATCATAAGTTTGCCATTGTGGATCATGGCATTCTTCTGATGGGGAGCTACAATTGGACTCTGGAATCCGAGGAAGGCAATTACGAAAATCTGGCGGTTCTCTCGGAACCTGCGTTGGTTGAAGCTTACGCGCAGGAGTTTGAAGCTCTGTGGAACGAATCGAGCCGGGCTGATTCGATCTGATAACGAGCGTTCGTGCTGGGCTTTGTCATCCGATCGTCTTTCGGCCTCACGGAGAGCGTCTTATGGCCTCAGGAAAGAAATCATCTCAGAATAACGACGATCAATTCTACGAACTTTATCTCATGCGTCACGGGATCGCCGCAGACCTGGAAAGCGGGGGCTCCTCTGATGACGCCAAGCGCCCTCTCACGCCGGAGGGCAAACTGAAGCTTCGGGGCATTGCCAAAGGGCTTGACCGCCTGGGTGTGAGTCTCGATTGGATTGTGACCAGCCCGCTGAAACGCGCGGTTGAGACTGCGGAGATCGTTCGGGATGTGCTTGCGCCCTCAGCGGCCATGGATACTTGCGAAGCGCTTGCCCCGGGCGCGGTCACTTCTCAGAAAGTGATATCCTTCCTGTCTCAACATCCCGATCGCACCCGCGTGATTCTGGTCGGCCATGAGCCTTCGCTGAGCGAATTGGCTTCTGAGTGGATCGGCTCCGGGCACGCCGCCAACTTGGCTTTCAAGAAAGGCGGCTGCTGCCTGATCAGTTTTGACGAATCCCCGCCCGAACCTCCCGGACTGTTATCCTGGTGGCTCACTCCTCGCATCATGCGCAGGCTGGGCGCGTAACCTCTGAACCGGAAAGCTGAGCGACTGCATCGAATGCGGAGAGGAGAAATACGATGAGTCTTAACAGTTATGTGACATTGGGACGATCCGGACTTCGCGTCAGCCCTCTGTGTCTTGGGACAATGACTTTCGGAACCGAATGGGGATGGGGCGCCGATGAAAGCGCCTCGCAGGCAATCTTCAACCATTACCTCGATGCAGGCGGCAACTTCATCGACACTGCCGATGTTTACACCAACGGCAAAAGCGAAGAACTTGTCGGAAAATTCGTGGCGGAACGCAAGCTGCGCGACCGGACAGTGATTGCCACAAAGTTCACCTTCAACGTCGATCCCGGCAATCCCAACGCGGGCGGCAACGGTCGCAAGAACATCTATCGCGCGCTCGAAAGCTCGCTGCGGCGGTTGAAAACCGACTATATCGACCTTTACTGGCTCCACGCCTGGGACACGATCACGCCGGTCGAAGAGGTGATCGCCACGCTGAATGATCTTGTGCGCGAGGGGAAGATCCGGCATTACGGTTTTTCGGATACGCCTGCGTGGTATGTGGCTCGGGCGCAAACGCTGGCAGAAAAAGAAGGCAAGGAGCCGCTGATTGCGCTCCAGCTTGAGTATTCACTGATCGAGCGGAATATCGAACGCGAACATATTCCCGTGGCGCAGGAACTCGGGATCGGAATCTGCCCCTGGAGCCCGCTTGCCAGCGGTTTCCTTGCGGGCAAATACAAGCGGGATGGAAATGCCGGCAAGGGAGAGGGCCGGCTTGAAAAAATGAAGACCTCAACGAATCCCGCTTTTCAGAAATTTACGGAACGCAACTGGCGCATCCTGGAAGCGCTGATCGATGCGGCAGGAAAAATCGGCAAGTCGCCGGCGCAAGTGGCGCTAAACTGGGTTGCCAGCCAGCCGGGAATCACCTCAACCATCATCGGCGCGACCAGCGTGAAGCAGCTCAACGATAATTTATCATCGCTCGACTTTACGATTCCGCCTGATCTTCGGAAAACCCTCGATCAGGCGAGCGCGCTCGAACCGATTCACCCTTACCTCTTCTTCAGCGGGGAGATCAATGCGATGATCTCCGGCGGAACGTCAGCACAGCCCTGGATGCCGGCGCGAGTCACTGGCGCGCCCGCCTCTGCGCCTGCGCCACCCGTCAAGGCCAGGGGAGCAGAGGGGTAATCCATGGCCTTTCCTTGTCATTCTGAGCGGTAGCGAAGAATCCCTGTATTTTATTTTGCAGTAATGTGGCGATGCTTCGCGCTGCTTCTCCTGAACGCAAATGCCGGGATTCTTCGGTGCGCCCCAACGGCGCAGATCACTGGTGGGTGAAAGTCCCACCCAG
>DATGKJ010000345.1:0-4961 GCA_035294685.1 Terriglobia bacterium
GCCGTAAATCCCCGCTGCCACTTCCATCTGAATACCCAGCCCTTCGTTCTGATAGGGCAGCATCTTCAGCGCAGCGTCAGCCACGCGCTGCTCATGGCCGGGATACCAGCGGACCAGAAAGTATTCACCAGCCAGCGCGAGGGCTCCGCCTACAATGAGAATGCACAAAAGCCATTTCTGATAATTCATAAAACTCATCTTAATCCTGCCCGGTCGCGCCGCGCAATTGTTTGCAAGCTGAAAAATGCCAGCTTCATCTGCCTACCTGAGGTTTGGCACTGCTTCTCGGGCTCTAATTTTCGCTTTCATCCGCTTAGGTCACTGATAGTTCCCTGATCTGTATTTGCTTTTGGCGTCGTCTGTCACTCCTTTCCCCGCTCGTGGCGCTCGCCAACGATCTTGAAGTAAAGTGGCAATATACCTAGCCTACATCGATAGGCCGTAAGAGTCAAGAGGTGGACTTCTCCACGCGGAGGCCAGTGCCGGGCATTCATTTCCTGCGAGAAGCGCCCCAGAGACTTCAGTGCTTGTCTTGGGTCTTGACGGAAGAGACCAAAGTGAGTTTTCATACCCATGAAGCTCAATCGAAGCGCATCGGAATTTTCATGAGTCTAGCTCTGAAGAACACGGATTTTAAGCCCGGTTTGGATGAAATTGTCATCCCTCCGCTCGATGTTGAACAATATGTGCCGACGGAGATTTTGCCTCTCAGAAATCCTCAGACTGACATACCGAAGATCGCGAAAAATGAGCGGCTCATTCATTTGATCAATGAAGCCCTCCATCGAATTCCGACAGTTCACAACTTAATTCTCGGCGACGCTCGTCATATGAAAAGTCTCAAACTAGAGAGCGTCCACCTAGTACTCACTTCTCCACCGTATTGGACGCTGAAGGAATATCGGAATTCTCAAGGACAACTGGGCCATATTGAAGACTACGAAGGCTTTCTCAATGAATTGGACAAAGTTTGGTCCCTTTGTTTCCAAGCGTTAGTCCCCGGCGGGCGGTTGATTTGCGTTGTTGGGGATGTGTGTTTGTCCAGACGCGAGAATGCAGGGCGTCACACCGTGGTTCCACTCCATGCTTCCATTCAAGAGCGTTGTCGGAAGATCGGCTTTGACAACCTTGCCCCCATCATCTGGCATAAAATCTCGAATGCTGTCTACGAGGTTGAGAATGGGTCGAGTTTTCTCGGGAAGCCATATGAGCCGAATTCGGTAATCAAGAATGATATTGAGTTTATCCTGATGGAGCGGAAGCCGGGTGGATATCGGACTCCCAACGCGATGACAAGGGTTCTCAGTGTCATTTCTGCGGAGAACCATCGAAAGTGGTTCAACCAGATCTGGACAGGTCTGAGAGGAGCATCAACCCGCGATCATCCAGCGCCATATCCCCTCGAACTCGCACAACGGCTGATTCAGATGTTCAGTTTTGTAGGAGACACGGTTCTTGACCCTTTTTTGGGAACGGGCACCACTGCTCTGGCTGCCGCCAAAACCGGAAGAAACAGCATCGGCCTCGAGATCGATGAGCATTACTTTGCTCTGGCCCACAAGCGAATAATGAATGAGACTGGGTCGCTCTTCAGCAAGGCAACAATTGTGGTGCGAAGGGCAGGGTGCTCCGGATGAGCGTTTCGCGCCAACTGGAGCGAAGACTGCAAGCTGCTGTTGCGCATTTCTGGATCACACGCGCAATGCAGGCCCAAAAACAAGGCGTTGCTACAGGAACGAAAGACGCAGGGATGCGAGCTGCCGTGACCGGCGGCGCGCAGATGAATGGTTTCATAACGCTCGTCCGCGACCTCCTGTGTGAAAATGGTTTGCCTCACGCTCATGTATTCTGTGAGAGGGGTGTGGAATTGCCCGGATGGTATCGGCCAGAGAAGAAGTGGGATTTGCTCGTTGTATCTGACGGACGACTCGTCGCAGGGCTGGAGTTTAAATCACAGATCGGTTCTTTCGGCAATAACTATAACAATAGGACAGAAGAGGCGATTGGCAGCGCAACCGATCTTTGGGCAGCTTACCGCGAGGGGGCGTTTAAGCCTTCTCCACGACCATGGCTCGGTTACTTGATGCTGCTCGAACAGGCTCGGAGTTCAGCCAGCCCGGTTCGAAACCGTGAACCGCACTTCAAAGTATTCCCGGAATTTACAGACTCCTCGTACGCCCGACGATATGAAATCCTTCTTACCAAGCTTGTTCGAGAGAGACTTTATGATGCCGCCTGTTTTCTTCTGTCAAACGCGACCGATGGTCCAAAGGGCGGCTACCTTGAACCGGCGCCGGAATTGACATTCCAGAATTTCATCGCTTCTCTGCTCGGGCATGCCATCGCCGTTTCCAAAACCACACGATGACCTCGTCTATTCCCGAATAATGTCCACGAATTCTTTTAGACCGACGCGAAGTAACTCATACTTCAAGCAAGGATTTGCCATGCTTTCTCCGTCGCTGGGAGTCTACTGTCGGCTTAAAGCTCGGCTTGGTTTTTAGCTCCAGGCGTTGTAAGCTTGGGGGCGTTATGCGCGGCATCGTGGCTCTTTTGATTGCGACAAGCCTCATCCTGTACGCAGGATCGATCATGTTCCCTATGTCACAACGTGAAGAGAAGACTTCCAACTTATTGGACCGCTCGCAGATGCGCTCCCTGGTCATGACGCAGCGCGGCATTGTCGCCGCCAGCCAGACGTTGGCCGCGCAGGCAGGAGCGCAGATTCTGGCGCGTGGCGGCTCAGCGGCGGATGCGGCGATTGCCGCCAATGCGGTGATGGGCGTGGTTGAGCCGATGAACAGCGGCGTGGGCGGAGACCTCTTTGCCCTGGAATGGGACGCAAAGACCGGCAAGCTCACCGGGCTCAACGCCAGCGGTTGGGCGCCCCAGGAGCTGACAATCGATTTCTTGCGGAAGAAAGGTTACTCGAAGATGCCGGGAAGCGGCATTGATTCGGTCACTGTCCCCGGATGCGTTGAAGGATGGTGGAAACTGCACCAGCGGTTCGGCAAGCTGCCCTGGGCCGAACTTTTTCAGCCCGCCATTTATTATGCTTCGCATGGATATCCCGTCACGGAATGGGTCAGCGCTTACTGGCAGGCCTGGGCCAGCCGTATGACCGAGAATCCCGAGGCGCGCCGTGTGTTTCTTCCGGGCGGGCGACCTCCAAAGACCGGCGAGATTTTCCGGAATCCTGAATATGCGCGGGCGTTAGAGTTGATCGCCGCAAAGGGAGAGAATGCTTTCTATCGCGGCGAGATTGCTCAGGCCATCATCGCCACTTCAAAGGCTCTCGGCGGTGTCATGACGGCGTCGGACCTCGGTGACTTTCAGGCCGAGTGGGTCGAGCCGATTTCCACCGTCTATCGCGGCTGGCAAATTTACGAGTTGCCGCCCAACGGGCAGGGGATGGCGGCGCTTGAGATGCTGAACATCATGCAGCAGTTCCCGCTGTCCCAATATCCACCCTTTAGCGCCGAAGCCTTGCACATCAAGATGGAAGCCCAGAAGCTGGCCTATGCGGACCTTTTCCATTATCTGGGTGATCCCCGGTTTGCCAAGGTTCCGGTGGCAGGGCTCATTTCACAGTCTTATGCGCGCGAACGCGCCCGGCTGATCGATCTTCACCGTGCTCATTGCGACGTTCAACCGGGCGTTCCTCCCGGGGCAGAATCGGGTCCCGAAACTTCCAGCCGTCTGAACCCCGGGCCGGATACCATTTATCTCGCTGCCGTAGACCATGAGGGCAACATTGTCTCGCTGATCCAGAGTCTTTCCGCCTCGTTCGGTTCGGGAGTGGCGGTTCAGGGCTTTGGGATTCTGCTGCAAAACCGCGGGGCTGGCTTCCTGCTGGAGCCGGGCCAGCCGGATTCGCTTGCGCCCCACAAGCGGCCTTTTCACACCATCATTCCGGCGTTCATGCAGAAGGGGAATCTTCATATCGGGTTTGGCATCATGGGCGGGCTGAACCAGCCTCAGGCTCACGCGCAGTTTGTTTCCGACATCGCGGACTATGGAATGAACATCCAGGCGGCGCTTGAAGCTCCGCGCTTTACAAAGCTCGACCGGGGCGGCTGTGATTTTATGATCGAAGACCGCGTCGCGCCCGCGGCGCGGGAAGAACTCATTCGGATGGGGCACGTGCTGGACGTGCGGGGGAATCTTTCCACCTGGATGGGCGGCGGCCAGGCGGTGATGCACGATTCCGCGAGCGGAGTCAACTACGGCGCCTCAGACCCGCGCAAGGATGGCGAAGCCATCCCCGAGCCTGTGGTCAACGCCTACAATCCTGCTTGATAACAAGGTGTGATGCCGTCTGTAAGGTTGCGCTCGCGAAGGTTATTGTACTGTCGCCTACTGCGCTAACGATCCGTTTATATGTCCCTGCGCGCCTTCGGTGTGGTCAATGCACTCTGTATCGCGACCAGCATACATGACCCAATGTAAACCCAAACCCAGACGGTGTGAAGCTGTCTTTTCTTTTTTCACCAACTGGGAACTGGGGTAGCGCTAAGCGCGTATGGATCTAGCGATCGCGCGCTTTCTAACAACAGGCCATCAACTCGGTTCCTCCGCCGCTCAGTGCCCGTCACCAAACTATCCTAGCCGCAAAATCATAGACAGCCAGACCAAATGTGAATATACTTTTTGCCTTTCGGAATTCTCGAGACCAAAGCAACCAACGAGGTTTTGCCTCAGGGCGGCAAGTCGCGGTCCCTCACTCGGCTCGCAGAGTTTACGCTGAGCGGAAATGCCATGATCCTTCGCTTTGCTCAGGATGACAGGCATCGGCTTTGTTAAGCTGCTTTTTTCTTGCGCCACTCTCTTGCATTTCGAGGGTTGAGAGATTTGTAGGCTGTAACATTTCGTGTTGAAAATTGCGGTTGAGAAAGAAAGAGGGTATCTCCGGTAAGTTGCTACCTGCCGGCGAGGGCAGGAGAAAGGAGATACCCGATGAG
>DATGKJ010000346.1:0-10389 GCA_035294685.1 Terriglobia bacterium
GACCTCTTTGACCCGTCGGGTCATCCTGTACACAGCTATGACGGAGGGTATCCTAACGGAGTGGCGTGGACTGTCCAGATTCCGGAAGATAGCGTGCAAGTGGAACTTGGCGAAGGCCAGGCCTCGCTGCACTTCACGGACGTTGCCGTGAATGACTGGATTTCAGTTATCAACAGCCTTTCGATGGGCACCAAAATTCCGGGGACACCGCTGCCAGCCACGATGTCTCTGGATATTGAATGGAGCGGGGCGGTGAAGCGCCTGGGAGTCTTTCGGAATGAGGCGTTGGGATTCGTGGATAGCTTGATCGAAGTCGATACCGTTTCCGTGGCCGCTTCCACTGTGCAAGCCACAGCGGCCCCCGGAGCTACAGGGAAGAGCTTCACGTTCACCTCGGAACCTTCCAGCTTTGTGAATAAATTCTCAGTGGTCGGCAAAGAACGGAACGGCATCTTTGCCAGGAACAGCGAGCGGCGCGACCAGATGTAGCCGGATGCCCGCTCCGAAGGATTTCAGATTCAAAGAAGGGGTCTCCGGGAGACCCCTTCTTTATTTGCAATTGTCACGAGTCGCGCGGACTTGCTCTTCAAGTCTGCGGCCTTTGGTTCTAAGGACAAGCCTGAGTGAAACAGAGGAAAGACCTCTGTATTTTCCTGATTCTCCAAATGCGGGGATTCTTCCGCTTCGCTGCGCTCGGCGTCAGAATGACAGGCTGCAAGAATTTTTCAGCCATCTATGGCGGCGTAAAGCCGCCGCTGCGCATTTCTCGTCCGCCTCCAAACGCCCGCTCGGCTCTTTTCGGAGGATAATAGAAGTTGCGCAGGGGGTCGCGCTTGGGGATTCACAAATTGCAAGGCAAGTTCTGCAACGACAAATCGTGCCGACACATCTAACAGGAAGTCGCATGTCGGTAATTCAAAAATTGCACGGCAAAGGAGGCAGCAACGATGTACGCCATCACGGGAGCCACGGGAAATACAGGGAAAGTGATCGTCGAAAAACTTCTCGCTCGCGGAGAGAAAGTGCGCGTGATTGGACGCGATGCCGCCCGGCTTGCGCCGCTGGTTCAGAAAGGCGCTGAAGCTTTTGTCGCCGATGTCACCGACTCGAGCGCAATGGTCCAGGCGTTCACAGGCGCCAGGGCGGTTTACGTTATGATCCCGCCCAATCTCGCTGCGCCAGACGCGCGCGCTTACCAGGAGCAGGTGAGCGATTCGCTCGCTCAGGCCACGGAGAAGGCGGGAGCGGAATATGCCGTCCTGCTCAGCAGCGTGGGGGCTGACAAGACGGAGAGAACGGGCCCGGTGGTGGGCTTGCACAACTTTGAACAGAAATTGAACGACATCGCCAGGTTGAAGGCGCTCCATCTGCGCGCCGGTTATTTTATGGAGAATCTGCTGCCGCAAGTGAACGTAATCAAGAGTTTTGGCATGATGGCAGGTCCGGTGCGCGCCGACCTCAAGCTTCCCTTCATCGCCACGCGAGATATCGGCGCATTTGCCGCTGAAGCGCTGCTGGCGCTGAATTTCACAGGGAAGCAGACGCGCGAGCTTCTGGGCCAGCGCGATGCGACCTATCACGAAGCGGCTGCGGTGGTAGGCAAGGCCATCGGCAAACCTGATTTGACGTATTCGCAACTGCCGCTTTCGCAGCTTAAGCCAGCGCTCACCCAGATGGGCATGTCCACGAGCATGGCCGATCTGCTTCTCGAAATGGCAGAAGCGTTGAATTCCGGCTATATGGCAGCGCTCGAACCGCGCTCGGCGCAGAATACGACGCCCACTTCGATTGAGCAGTTTGTGACAGATGAATTTGCGCCTCGCTTTACGGGAAAGGCTGTCAGCGCGTAGCGCGGACTTGCTTTTTAATGAGGCCTGCAAATTACAGTGACAACTTTTTCTGTAGCGGCGCTGTCCGCAGCGCCGAAAAATTACCGGTGGGACACCGGCACTACAGCCGAGACGGTCACGGTAATTTGCGGCCATCAGTAAGTCCACGGCTTTTGCAATAAATCGTAGGGGTAAACATGGCGCCTCGGCTCTACCCTTGAGAAAGGAAACACCATGAGCACTGAAAACATCAGGGAAGTGGTGAAAGAAAAATACGGACAGGCTGCCTTGCGTGTGACCCAGGGCGGGAGTTCCTGCTGCGGGACCGGGCCAGCCGTCGAAGGTCGCGCTGACCCGATTACTTCCAATCTTTACGATTCCGGCCAAGCAGGCGAAATCCCCCAGGAAGCGCTTCTTGCCTCGCTCGGATGCGGGAATCCGACGGCGCTTGCCAGGCTCAACCCCGGCGAGATTGTGCTTGATTTGGGATCAGGCGGCGGAATTGACGTTCTGCTTTCCGCCAAGCGCGTAGGGCCTACGGGTAAAGCCTACGGACTCGATATGACGGATGAGATGCTGGCGCTCGCCCGCGAAAATCAGCGCAAAGCCGGCATTCGCAATGCGGAGTTCCTGAAGGGTGAAATTGAAAACATCCCGCTGCCCGAAAATTCCGTGGATGTGATCATCTCGAACTGTGCCATCAATCTTTCAGCGGATAAAGACCGGGTGCTGCGCGAAGCCTTTCGCGTGCTGAAGCCCGGAGGGCGCCTGGCGGTTTCAGATGTTGTCGTCCGGGGCGAGGTTCCCGCCGATATCCGGCGAAGCGTGGAGTTATGGGCCGGCTGCGTGGCCGGGGCGCTCGAAGAGTCGGAATATCGCGCCAAGCTCGAAGCTGCCGAGTTTGAGGCCGTTGAGATCGAACCCACCCGCGTCTACCGGATGGAAGATGCTCGCCAGTTCCTGCAAGGCTCTGGAATCGATGCCGAGGCCATCGCCTCACAGGTTGACGGCAAGTTCATGAGCGCCTTCGTGCGCGCGCGAAAACCGAGCGCTTCGGATCGCGGCTGAAGCCTCTGCATGAAAACCACTGTTGTACCGGCGGTGGGGACACCGCCGCTACAGGACACGCATTCAGGCATTCGACTCTGCAATCTGCCGGATGCTTTGCATGATGGCGTCAGGCTCAAAGACTTTTTTCCAATCGGGTTTGAACAGCGATTGCTTGGCCTGTTCGATGGCCTTCAGCGCGCCATCGGAAAAGACCGCACCTTCCATCATTTCGAGAACTATCGCCAATTCAATCTTCAAGTGACCCATCAGGAAGTCACGCGCCGCCTGTTGCGGCACTCCTCGCCGAACGGCTTCATCCAAGGCTTCTCGGATAATCGTAAGACACGTGCCCAACACCGTCTCTGAAAGCGCAGGCTCAAGAATGGCCATCTGTTCCGCCGTACAGCGGTGGGCGCGCTCGACCGGAGCATAAATGGCTCGCGCGATGGCTTCACCCAGCGCATAGGCGTTTTCGGGGCCTTGCACCAGCGAGCACACAATATTCTGCCTGGCTCGAATACCGCCGAAGAAATCGCGCTGCGCTTCAGGGTCCCGCTCAAAGCCGAAAATGGAGGGGTGGCAAGGATGAGTGACAAAGTAAATCAGGTCATCTCTCTTCGGCAAGACGCCGGCCAGCGGCGCAGCAATATCGAGCGCGATCAGCATCGTCCCAGGCTTCAGGAGCGGCTCGATCTCATGGGTAATCGCTCCAATCCGGTTATCCGGCAGCGCCAGGATCACTGCCTCTGCGCCTTCCAGAGCCTGGTCCACCGGCACGGTGGAAATGCCGCGTTCCGCGAGCGCCGCCCGGCCTCGTTCGCTGATTTCCACATGCCGCACTCTATAGTCCGTTTTCTTCAAATTGTCGCTGATGCGGCGCCCCATCTTGCCGCCCGCTCCGAGCAGCGCCATCGTGGTCATCAATCACCTCGTCGTATCAGGCGCTATAAACCTGACCCTCGCAAACCCTTCCAAAGCAGTCCTCCGCGCCCACCTGACCTCCTTTGAATATCAACTCCAAGCCGTCCAGCGTAGGCTCGTCGGAATGAGCGCGGCAAAGCGGCGCGCCACGAACCAGAGGACTTGCCATGGTGAGAGCTTCGATGCTGAGTCGCCGCCCGATATAACTGGAAGTGTCTCCTCCTGCTATCACAACCCTGCGCACCCCTGAGCGGAGAAGCAGTTCGCGCAGCAGGATGCCGAGTTGCTCACCCAGCGTCAATCCGAAAGAGCTTTCTGCCGCGGCGATCTCTCTCGCCCGCGCCGAGTCTTTGCTAGCGAGCGCTGTGTAAAGAACGATGCTGTGCCCTTCCGACAATTCCCGGAGAGCCTGCTTTAACAATTGATCGCGCACGCTGATTCGTGTTTCAGCGGAAACCAGCGCCCGGACGTCGATGGGGATGCCAACAAACCCATGCTCAAGCGACCATCGAATCTGTTTTTCCGTGTTAGGCGAGCAACTTCCGGAAACCACCACCAGCCGGTCAACCGGACGGGGCTGCTCGAATGCGGGCGGAGGCGGAAGCTGGCCTGTTGCCCGCCAATGCGCCATCAGCGCATACTCGACGCCCGAGGAGCCTACGATAAAACTTGTTCCCGGCGGGCGATGGAGCCAGAGAATGCGGCCAACTCTTGCCAGCGATGACTCGTCCAGTACGTCAAAGAGAATCACTTCAGGGCCTTCGCGTTGGAGCGCAGTGAATCGTTCATCGAGGTCAGGCGATTGCAGGCTGAGAATATCCATCAGCCTGATCTTCTTCTGCGTCTGCCGCGAAAGATGCAGGGCGAGATCGCTTTCCGTCATCGGCGTAACCGGATGAGACCTCATGGTGGGGTGTCGATCGATGCGGTAGATGCGACCGTCAAAATTTGCAAAGAGATGCCCAAACAGCATGTAGCGCCCCATCGCCGGCACGCCCACCACGACGGGTACATAGGGCGCGGCGAAGACCTCCTGCCCAATCTCCAGCGCCCTGCCGATGCTGCCAATTTCAGGAGAGCTATCGAACGTGGAGCACACTTTGTAGTGGCAGATCGGCGCTCCCAGTTGCTTCAGCCGCATGAAAGCGGGCGTCAGTTCACGGGACATCCACTCCGGCGAACGACTGCGACTGGTTCCCGCCACGCCGACAGCCCGACAACCCGGAAAGCGCGCAACCTGAGCGTCATCAGGAGGGTTCAAAAACAGGACAGGCGAAAACCCATTCAGGCCCAGAGCTTCAAGGGCATCCGTAGAGCCGGTAAAGTCGTCTCCGTAATAACAGAGAACCAGGCCACCCTGGGAGAGTTCGCAATCCACAATCTTAACGAATCGCCGAAAAATCCTTGTTCATTGTCATTCTGAGCGCAGTGAAGAATCCCAGCATTTTTGAAATCAAGCAAATACGGAGATCCTTCCTTCGTTTCACTCAGAGCCTGTCCTGAGCAAAGCGAAGGAACCGCCTTCAGCTCCTCAGGATGATAGATTGCCGAGTTTTTTCAGCAATCTCTTAAAAATACAACTTCAGGCCAAATTGAATTTGCCGCGGCCGGTTGGCAATGCTCAGAACCTTTCCGAAGGTCGTGTCACCCACCGTGCTATCGGGCGTTCCCCAGACGACGTTATTAAAAGCGTTGAAGAACTCGGCGCGAAATTCCAAGGTCTTACCCTCCGTGATGGGGAATTCGCGGAAAAGCGAGAGGTCCTCATTGTGATACCAGTTCGAGCGCAGGATGTTTCTTCCTGCTGTCCCGAAGGTGAAAGGCGCTGGTTTGGCAAAGGCCGTTGTGTTGAACCATTCGAGAGGCGTGGGATTCGAGATTTGCGGACTGCCCACAAGATCGGCGCGCTCGTTCAAGAAGTTGCCCGTATTCGCAATGTCGCCTCCCGCTGCGCTCACGGTAAACGGCGTTCCGGAAGTCAGGGTCGTAATGCTGTTCAACTGCCAGTGCCCCACGAGTTCATCCACCAGCCGACTTCCGGTCTGGAACCGGCCTCCGCTTCCAAACGGCAACGGATAGACGAGACTTCCCGAAAAAATGTGAGTCAGATCATAGGCCGATACGCTGTGATCCAGCCGGATGTTATTGGGATCATCGATCGAGCATCCTTCCACGCCGTAAAGCCCCGAGCAGCCGTAATCCATCGATTTGGACCAGGTGTAAGAGATGAGGTAGTTAAGCCCGCTTGCGGCCTTGCGGCTCAAGGAAGCTTGCAGCCCATTGTAGTTGGAGGTGCTCACGCTGCGGTCGTAAAGCTCCGACCGGATGTAGGGAAAGGGCGCGCGCAACTGGTAGTTGCCAGGGCCCGGCGTCAGGGCGGTGTTGTACACCCCGCCACGGTCCACGCGCGTATCTTCGGAACCGACGTAATTGACCGTGAGGACGGTGTTTGCAGCCAACTGGCGCTCGACGCCGAAATTCCATTGCAGGGAGTACGGATTTTGCAGAAGAGGATCAACCGATCTCTGCAAGAGGCTGAACGGATTAGGCGCAGGAAGCGGAACCGTAGTGCCCAGGCTGAGCGGATCAAGGATGGAAGCCGTGGGAGTGGGAGCGCTGGCTGTGGGAGTATTCAGGCTCAAATTGGCCAGGCTCGCCACCGTCGGCCAGGTCCCGCTATAACCTTGAAGCGTCTCAGTAACCCCCGCCCAGTTGTCAAAGAAGCGCCCGAAGGAGGCTCGCAGCGCTGTCTTCGAGCCTAAGCGATAGGCCAGCCCAAGGCGCGGCTGCCAGTTGTCGTAGGTGTTGTGATAAATGGCATGGTTCGAGAAAGGCGTCGGGACAACATGAGCGGGGAGCGCGCCACCCGGAATGCAGGGAGCGCCCTGCGTCGCCGAGCAGGCGGCAGGCACGCGCGCCAGAATGTAGGTGCCGTTATGGAAGTCAAAGGCTCCCACAAACTGGTTGTTATCCGCTGCGCTGCCATAAATCGGAAGCAGCGTAACGTCATATCGGAAACCCAGGTTTACTGTTAATCTGTCAGTAGCCTTCCACTGATCCTGAATGTAGAATCCATCAACCCAGCCTCCATGCATGGTCTCGTCCACGCCGCGTCTCTGCGCGCTGATCGGGACTCCGAGAAGGAAGGACGCCAGAGTGCTGCCGGTCGCTGTGGAGCTTTCGAGGTTGGCCGTCTGCGCCGTGCTGAAGCCTTCCCAGAGGTTCGTCACGGGCAAGGCGATGTTGTTGCTGTTGAAATCGGCGCCCATCTGGAGCAGGTGATGGCCGTGAATCAGCGAATAGTCTCCGCGGCCTTCGTAGATATTCGAGGCGTGCAGATTGTTAATGTAGCTGCCCGTGAACCCGACGAAGCCGCCGCCAATATTCATGGCAGGCAGAAAAGTCTGGCCACCCGGAAAGCCGCTGATGAAATTGGGTGAAAATCCGAGTTGGGTCGCCAGGGCATTGGAAACCTTGGGAAGGGTCTGAATCAGATTGTCCTGAACACTGACCCTGCCGAACTCGAGGCTCACCAGGGACTGGCTTCCCAACGAACGCGTATAACCCGCGCCAAGATTGTATCCATGATAGTAAGTTCCCTGAACAAGGCCGGGGAACCCTCCCGAAGAAGTCTGCGGTTGGGTCAGGCCGGTGTAGCGAACCCACAACGAGTTCTTTTCATTGATTTGCTCATCGAGCCGCAGATGCGCTTCATCCTGAGGCGTGATGAGCGGCGTGCTGTCAATTCCATTGACCCCCAGACTGTTCAGAGCAAACTGGGGTGCAGGGAAAACAGCCTTCGCATAAGAAACGGCAACCGGAGAAAGCATGCTTTGCGGAATGATGTTGCAGGGCGTGCCTGCGGGCTGAATCCCGCTCGCGGAAGGCGTCAACGGAGCGCCGGCCACATCGCACATCAATGGATCGCGGATGAACGAGCCGGGCTTGTTCGGGTCAGGACGAGTGCTGAACGGGTTGTAAATCTGGGCCGGGATGTCGCTCAGGTCACCGGAAAGTTCCGCCGTAGTGGGCGTTCTGAACAGGGTTTCAGCAGTCGTGTGATTCCGAAAACCTTCATACGCCGCAAAGAAGAAAGTCCGGTTGCGGCCATTGTAGCCCGGAAGGATGACCGGCCCGCCGATGGTTCCACCGAACTGGTTTTGCTTGAAAGGAGTCACCTTGGCCAGGAACGGGTTGCGCGCATCGAGAGCATTGTTGCGAAGGAACTCCCAGGCATCCCCGTGGAACTGATTCGTTCCGCTCTTGGTGACCACGTTCACAATTCCACCCAGCACGCCTCCATAACTGGCCTGATCGTTGTGCGACTGAACTTTGAATTCCTGGATGGAATCGAGAATCGGCGCCACGCCGTAGGTGCTCACAAAAGAGCCTTGGTCATTGATCCCGTCCAGCAGGAAGAAATTACTGCGGTTGCTCTGGCCATTGACAGCCGGAAAGGTGAACGTGCCGACCGGATTGGCGGTGAAGCCCCCGGAATTCTGCGCCACACTGATCGGGCTAACTCCCGGAGTCAAGGTAAGAAGCTGGGTGAAATTCCGGCCATTCAAGGGCAGATTCGTCACCTGAGTGCCGGTGATGGCGGTGCCAAGTTCGGCGGTCGAGGCCTCAAGATGCGCCGCAGTGCCTTGCACCGTCACCTGCTGTGCCGTTGATCCCACCGCCAGCGTAAAGTCAAACGTCACCGTCTGATTGACAAACAAGGTGAAGCCCGTCTCCGATTGAGCGACAAACCCGGCTTTGCTCACGATGAGCGTATACTTCCCCGGACTCACGTCAGGGATGGCATAAACTCCAACATTGTTGGTTGTGACGGAACGCTTCACCCCGGTTGCCAGGTTCTCAAGCGTTAAAGTCGCGCCTGGAATCACCGCGCCGCTTGTGTCCCGAACCGTGCCGTTGATGGCGGCTGTGGACTGGGCCAAGGTCAGACTGGAGAAAACGGTCATCAGGCTAATCAAGATCACGATTAGAGAAACCGCCGCTTTGAATGCGCTTGCCTTTGAGCAAAGCAAACCCATTGCGCTGCTTTCCATTGCCTTCATTGGAATTCCTCCCGTTTCAAATCGCTTCTGAAAAAGCGATGCCGCAAATGTAGGGCGCGGTGAAATGAAGGCACAACCATGAAGATGATGTAGACGGGATGTTCCGTAATATGGAACATACACGTTGAATGATGTGAATGTTCATTTGTGAAAAGGCTTGACTGACAATTATTCATAATTCCGCATATCGGAATAGTGATCTCATCGACCGGAAATCGCCGGATGCTGCCCGTAAACGCGCGCGACCACAATATCCATGAGCGAAGTCGAGCGCAGAAGGGGCAGGCAAAGAAAACGCAGGATTTTTCTTTCATGGATTCATGAAACGACGAGGCAGAAACTGCCTGACTTAGCAGGCTGCCGAAAACGACGGAATTGCCTACTGAAGCCTGCACCTGTCATTCTGCCTTGGACATAGCCCGTGGCCTGGAATCCAAATCGGGAATCGCATGTTATCTTTCCAACTCCCTTGTTTGCAATAACATCCTCGGTTCGCTTTCACCTGCTCCAGGGCCTCCCAGCCGTAGCGCATCCTGGCATTTCATCGCGGTTTCAGCCTAGCAGAGCAAGGTGTGCAGAGGGAGACAGATGGGACATTTGAGACGGTTTTTTACTCCACCGTAGCGCGGACCACCGGTTTGCGGTCCGCTTTTTTGGGGGTTGTGACGAGTCGGAAAAACCGTACATCACCAAGGCGGCGGTCTGCGCGGCCCGTGGCTTCAGCGTATGCTGAAAAATCGGTGGAGCCTGTCATTCCGCCCTTAAAAATATGCCGATCTTTCGATACGCGATCCGAAGACTTGCCCGTCGCGGCGTCATTTTCATCCTTGGGGATGTCGCGAAGCGACCTGACACACTGAGCGGCGGCGCAGAATGATAGCGCTCAGAATTGCTTTCCGAAAACCTGTCAGAACATCAGCTTCAGAGCCAGTTGGATTTGCCGAGGCACGTTCGACTGGCTGCTGACCACTCCAAACGCCGAGGAGCCGAACGTGGTATTCGGTCGGTTGAATATCGGCGTATTGGTGATGTTGAACGCCTCGGCGCGAAATTGCAGTTGGAATCTTTCCTTGATTCGGAAGTTTTTGAAGAGAGAAAAATCGAGGTTTCTGGTCCAATCCGATCGAACGCTCCCGATCGTCCGCGCAAGATCTCCGAAGGTGAACGAAGCCGGTTGCGCGAAGGCGGCAGGATTGAACCATTGATTGATGCTCTGCGCGCTTCCGAGGCTGGGGCTGACGCCGGTTGCATCCGGGTGCTGGCCGCCTCCGAATGAAAAGCTGGTGTTCTGAGCAGTTGTAAAAACCAGCGGCATGCCCGAGGCAAGCGTCAGAATGCCGTTGCTCTGCCATCCGCCCAGCAAGAGATTAGGCAGTCCGCGCCAGCCGGAACCGAATCGCTTGCCGGCCCCGAAGGGCAGTTCGGAGGTAAAACTGAAGACTAGGCGTTGAGGAACGTCATAGGTGCTCAGCGAGTGCTCGCAGCGCAGGCAATACCAACTGCGGATAGCTCCCCCGGACAACACC
>DATGKJ010000347.1:0-4359 GCA_035294685.1 Terriglobia bacterium
CAAGCCCGCCCGCCTCCTTCAGAACGCTTTGCCGGATCGCAACGGTCGAAGCAAAGGCGTGACGCATGGGCTCCAGATAGTAAGAAAGAATGGCCGTGGGGGTGAAATCCGTATTGATGAAGAGCGCTTCGAGCTTTGCCCCGAAGGTGTTTTGTGGAGCGATGGCCTTGTAGGCGCATGTGACCATCCCGATTTTCTTCTCTCCGTCAAGCTCCGCCACAATGCGCCGCAGGTAGTCGCGATCGACCCGCACGTCGGCGTCGCTCATCACCAGGATTTCTGAGGACGGCGGCTGGCGCAGCATGCGCAAAAGCTTGCCGACTTTGCGATTCGTGGAAACTTCATCGCCGACGGTTTCGGTGATTCGCGCTTCAGGATAGAGTCGCCTGATCTCATCCAGCGCGCTTACGGCAGGGTCGTCCTCGGTCGTAATGCCGAAGATGAATTCCTTGTCAGGATAATCCAGATCCATGAAGCTTTTGAGATTCGGAAGCAGGTGCTCATCCCAACCATGGAGCGGCTTGAGCAAAGCTACTGTAGGAGGGTCAGCAGGTAAGGGAGGCGTTGTGGCAGCACGGCGGCTGAATAAAATTCCCGTCGCCCAAACCAAAAGATAATAAATCAGTGAGGCGCAGCAGCCGAACAAGAAGAAGTCACGAAGAAGAGTCAATAGCAGGTCCTTTTAAGATCACGGGTGCTTTAAGAAGCAGCTTACCAACGATCTGGAATGTATGGCAAGCGGAATGAAACGCTTGCCGAGTTCACTCCGCGATTCGTCAGGCAATGTCGCGGCGAGCCATACACATATCGCGCAGGGAGTTTCGGGAGAGCCGGGGGTTACGGATTCTGATTTTCCCCTTGACTTTTCGCCTTTTATTCGCCAACACTATGTATGGAAAGCGTATGGATGCCGCGATAGCTGACTCTGCGCGCAACCATACCCGCTTTGAGTTTTGATGGAAGGATGCATTCCTGGCGGTTCACTGCGCCGCGGCTCGGGAAGCGGAGGCTTCGGGATGCAAGGGAGGTGATGATGGCCCTCACACGACGACAAAAACAGGTGCTGGATTTTCTGGTTGAATTCATCAGCCGGCAAGGCTACTCGCCAAGTTTTGAAGAGATCGGAGAATCGCTCGGCCTTTCCTCTCTGGCCACCGTTCACAAACACATCGAGAACCTTGAAAAGAAGGGATTCATCCGGCGCGGCTACAACCAGAGCCGCTCGATTGATGTGGTGGCCATGCCGGGCCCCGTGCCGTTTACCAGGACTTCCCTGCGCTCCAGTCTGCGCAAAAAAGGCGCCCTCAGCGTGACGGAAGCTGCGCCGGGCAACACCCTCACTGCGTTGGAGTTTCCCCTGCTCGGCAGGATCGCAGCCGGTCATCCGGTGGAAGCTTATCCCACCGCTGAGACATTTTCTTTAGGAGAATTCGCAAGAAGCAAAGGCGAAATTTTCGTCCTCAGGGTCAAAGGCGATTCTATGGTTGACGATCACATCTGCGATGGTGATTATATTCTGGTGCAGCGCGCGCAGGAGGCGAGCAACGGCGAAATTGTTGTGGCGTTGATTGAAGGCACGGATGCCACTTTGAAGCGCTTCTTCCGGGAACCGAACGACCATGTGCGGCTCCAGCCTGCAAACTCGCAAATGGACCCTATCATTCTTCCCGCAGCCCGCGTTAAAATTCAGGGCCGCGTCATCGGCGTGCTACGCAAGTACTAAGGCGACTCGCGCAGGTTGTGACCCCACAGCCTGCTGAGGCGTCGTCTGTAAAAAATCCTCATTGAGGGAAGCTAGCTCTTATGACCAAATTCACGCGTCGGGACTATATTCAGGGAACTCTGGCTATGCTGGCTGCGGCAGGCATATCATCCTCTGCGAGCGGATCGGCGGCTCCGATCCGCAGAGCCTCCCTTCCAAATGATCGCGGCATCAAGCTCGCTCTGATGCTCAGCCCTGGCCAGAATTCACGCTTCCGGCTTGCCCGTCAAATGGGCGTCACCCACGCAATTGTCGGCGTTGAAGGCGAGCTAAGCAAGGTTCCCAGCAGTCAGTACGCCGAAACCCTGGCGAAGATCAAGGCGGAATTCAATGCGGCGGGGCTTACGATTGCAGGCGTCGAAAGTCATCCGGTGCCTGCGGAGAAGATTAAGCTGGGAGATCCCGGGCGCGATGAGGAAATCCGGAATTATTGCGCAGCGATCGAGGCTCTCAGCCAGGTTGGGATTCCCATGATCTGTTACAATTTCATGGCCGGCCTCGGCTGGTATCGCACCAACGTGGAGGTCCCGGCGCGTGGCGGCGCGCTGACCAGCGAGTTTGACTATCAGGTTGCCGAAAAGCAGGGGCTCACGAAGTGGGGCAGGATCAGCGAAGAGCAGGTGTGGCAGAATCTTGAATATTTTCTGAAAGCGGTCATCCCGGTCGCCGAAAAAGCCAACATCCAGATGGCGCTGCACCCGGATGATCCGCCCATCTCGCCTCTACGAGGCATCGGTCGAATTCTGATCAGCGGCGCGAATTTCCGCCGGGTGCTCAATATTGTGCCTAGTCCCGTGAACGGCATCACTTTCTGCCAGGCAAATTTTAAGCTGATGGGGGAGGATATTGAGGCGCTGGCGCGCGAGTGGTGCGCCCAGCAGAAAATCTTCTTTGTACACTTCCGGGATATCGAAGGCACCCGCGAGCACTTTGTGGAGACTTTCCACGATAATGGCCCCACCGATATGCCCCACATGCTTCAGGTCTATCACGAATCCGGCTTCAACGGCCCCATGCGGCCCGATCACGCCCCGACGATGGAAGGCGAATCGAACGAGCACCCCGGATATGCAATCCTTGGCAAGCTTTTCGCCATCGGCTATATGAAAGGCGCCATGGACGGGCTTCATATTCCTTACGCATAATTTCATCAACCCATCCCCGCTTTGCGTTCCGCAGTATGCCAGAGCGGAAGTCGAGCGGCGCCGGGCGAGGCCAACTGAGAGATGAAGCGCAGAACTTATTTGAAGACCATGCTGGCGGGAGCCGGTTCATTGGCTTTGCCAACGCTTGCATCAGAACCACTTGCCGAACGCATCCGGCATACCGATCCAGGCAAGTATCAGCTCAGCCGGTCGCATCACGGTGCGGGCGAGATGGCGTGCCAGCGCCTCCTGTCGAGCGACGCGCTGATGACCAATTTCTTTTTCATTGACCGTTGCCAGATCATGCCACGAGGGGGCGTAGGCCATCACTTTCATAACCGCTGCGAGGAGATGTTCGTTATCTTCGACGGCGAGGCGCAGTTTACGATTGATGGCCGCACCTCGGTGTTGAAAGGCCCGGCTGGCGCGCCCTGCCGAATGGGTCATTCCCATGCCATCTATAATCCTTCCAGCAAGCCAGTTGAATTCATGAACATCAATGTGTCTGCCGTCAAGGGGAAATACGACGCATTCAATCTGGATGACCCGCGCGTGGGCGTGCCGCTCGATCCGATTCCGGTTTTCATGACCATGCGATTAGACAAGGCCCTGCTCGAGCCCGTTGAAGATTATCTGGGCGGTCAGGGCGTCGCGCGGTATCGTCGCGCGCTGCACCCGGAGGTCTTTCTTACCGATTGGTCTTATGTGGACCACCTGCTTTTGCCTTCTGGGGTGTCTGAGGGCCGTCATCGGCACACAGGTGTGGAGGAAATTTATTACGTCCTCGACGGCGAAGGTGAGACGCAAGTGAATGGCCAGAGCGCTGCGATTCGCAAGGGCGATGCTGTGCCAATCCGCCTCGCCGAAGTACACTCATTCCACGCTGGCAACTCCCAGGACCTTAAACTGATGATCATTGGCATTGCGGCGCAGAAGTGGGTTCTGGATACCGAGGAAGTAAAATGAGAGGACTTAGGCAGAAGGAAGGTTTTTGACAACAATCGTATCGATGGCTTTTTCTCTTTCGTTCGCAATGCCCACCACCATCAATTCCAGCGGCTGGCTGCCCGAATTCTCAAAGGAATGGATCTCCATAAGATCTACAGGAACGGCATCGCCTTCGCGGATAGGCGCAGTTTCCTCAGGCAGCCGCTCGCCCATTCTTTGCCCTGCTAACTTTGCTGTGCCCTCGCCGCTCATCACGTAAAAAATTTCAGTGACTCGGGTGTGCATGTGAGCGCCCACAGAGGTTCCGGGCGGAAGCAATATGTGATCAACGTACGCCCAGGGACTTTCAAAAACTGTGGGACCCAGGGCGCGGCGATATCCCACCGAGCCTTTTCCACCATTCATATTTGTCACGGAATGAAGCAACTCGCGCGAGAGCGGCATCGTCATGAAAACCGGAATCGGATCGAGCGGCACGCCCACGCGCGGGTCATCCAGATTGAA
>DATGKJ010000348.1:0-4641 GCA_035294685.1 Terriglobia bacterium
GTGCGGCGTTGCAGCCAACTTGCTTGAGGCAATCCGGCTTGGGAGGAGGCGCGTACCAGGCTTTCTTGCCTGTAGCAGCTTGCAGAGCAAATAGTCCTCCTCCCATGGCCGGATTCGAGTCATTCCAATCGGACAACGGGAAATAAACCCGTTTCTTATCCGCCGCGCCGCCCCATTGAATTCCTCCAAGCGGCCCACCTTTGCCGATCCGTGTTTGCCAAATGATCCGGCCTTCCTGGTCAGGGTCGAGCGCGTAGATCACGCCGGACTTCTGCCCCGCAATCAGCAGGCGGCGTCCATCTGGAAGCGTTTTGAGAATCGGCGGCGATCCAAAATCAAAGTCAGACCCCGGATTATCAGGACAGTTCGCCTTGGTCGGCGCGATGCATGCAATATTCCATCGGTCACTCGGCGTAAGTTGTTGTGACCAAAGCATTTTGCCGGAGTCCAGATCCAATGCGATGACCGCATCCGAATAGGGGCTAGGGGGGTCAGAATAGCCGTTGCCGGTCGCTACATAGATCGCCCGTCGTTTCGGATCAATGGTGGGCGGCGACCACACCGCCGCTCCCGAAGGACCCCACATTTGCACCCCAGCGGTGCTGCGAACAGTTGGGTGAGCTGGTTGCGGAATGGTGTAGGCCTTCCATATCTGTTTGCCTGTCTGCGCGTCGAGAGCCACAACGCTGCCTCGAAAAGTGCAGCACGGATATCTGGGGTCCATCGCCGCGCCCTCCTCGCCCGAAGAGACGGGGACGTAAAGCCGGCCATCGAAGAGGACCGGAGATCCTGTAATGCGCGCTGCTGGGTGCGGATCAACGTGAACTTTCCACAAGAGCGAGCCGCTGGCGGCATCCACCGCGTAGACGTTGCCGCTCACGTCGCCAAAATAGGCGATGCGGCCTCCGAACCCGACGGAGACAGCTGTTTTGACGGTAGAGGGGGCTTTAAATGTCCAGTAGATACAACCCGTCTGCGCATCAAGTGAATAAACCGTGCCATCTTCGCTGCCCGCAAAGACTCGGCCCCCAAACACCGTCGGCTGACCAAACGTCGCCCAAGCCCCTGGAAAGCCAAAGGCCCACTTGAGCTTCAGCTTCGGGATTTGATTGCGGCTGAGCCCTGCCGCTGCCGCTGGCTGAAAGCGGCTGTTCGCAACATCAACTCCCCAGCCGTTCCAGCCGGGATCATCGACGAGAGGGTCGGATTTTACGGCGCAAAAACCAGGGCGAGTGCTTGAGGCGGGAGCTTTAGCATGGGAAAGATACGCTGCCACCGCTTGTCGCTCCGCAGGGGTCAGCTTGGCGCCCTGTTCTCTCATAACGCCAGTTTCGAGAGCTTGCACAATCGAGTCGCGCGACATCTGCTGAAGCACCTCAGTCGACGGCGCGCGTGTCCCGCTGCCCTTCCGATGGCATACATCGCAGTGTTGTTGAAAAATGGCAGCCCCATCCGGAGTTTGGAATGCCCAGCCCGGCGAAGCCGCAACAAGAACCGCCAACAGCACGCGCAAAATCACTCGATTCCTCTTTTCCCCTCATGCTTGCCCCTGAAGTGACCAGGACGGGCTTGAGCAGATAGTGAGGCCTATAAATCATAAGATGATTGCAAGTGTTCGCGGGGTTGCGAAACGCAATCAGGATGATATGACCGGCTGCTGCGGGTATTTTTCAGCATCCTGCGAACGCCCCAGTTGGTGCAACGACTACACCGAATCGTATATTTTCCCGGGGTCGCCATCCTGTTCTCTTGTCAAAAATAGTGAACTGTGAAACTATTCTAACGTACTCAGAAGCAATCAGTTTGTGCTAGAATTCCTCCCATTGAGTACGTTTTGGTCTCTCACGTGCTCCACCTTTGGGAGAATTCAAATTTTATGGAGGTTGCAACCAATATGAAGAAGGTTCTTACTTTGCTTTTCACCTTAGGTCTGGCGATTTCGCTGGGTATGCCGGTGTTTGCCGCTGCGGCAACTCCAGGTCAGGATCAGGGTCAGACCCAGACCACCACGAAGAAGCATAAGAAGTCCCATCATCACAAGAAGCACAGCAAAAGCAAGAGCAGCACTCCTCAGCAGTAACAATGCTGGCTTCGGGTCGTTCTGAAGTAGCTTCTCCGTAAATCAGTAAGCACACAAAAAGCCCCCGAACTCGGTGCGGGGGCTTTTTGCTTTTCTGAGCCTTCCGCTCAAGCAGAAAAAACAAAGAGCTTTTCCAGTCGAGGTTTATTGTTTCCATTCCGTATGGAAGATTCCCTCGCGGTCAATCCGGCGATAGGTGTGTGCGCCAAAACAGTCTCTCAGCGCCTGGAGCAGATTAGCCGGCAAACGCTTTTGCCGATATCCATCCATATAGGCCAGGGAAGCGCTGAAGACCGGAGTGGAAACGCCCAGATCAATCGCCAGTTTTATGGTTTCACGCAGATTCCCCAGTTGAACATTAAGAATCTGGCTAAAGTGAGAATCCAACATCAAATTCTTCAAATCAGCGTTGGCGCGGAACGCCGCCGCGATGGGGTCCAGCATCCTGGAACGGATAATACACCCGCCTTTCCAGATTCGGGCGATTTCGGGCAATTTCAGAGAGTACTGATATTCTGATGAAGCCACGCGCAACTGCTCAAACCCTTGCGCGTAACAAACAATCATGGTCACGTGGAGCGCCTTGCGCACACGGTCGATGAGCTGATTTCTATCGCCTGAGAATCGGCCGTCGGGCCCTTTCAGAATCGCCGAGGCCGCTACTCGCTCATCTTTCTGCGCGGAAAGCGTTCGCGTCGAGACCGCGATGGAAAGGGTCGGGACGGCCACTCCGATATCCATCGAATCTTGAGCGGTCCACTTTCCGGTGCCTTTCTGTTCTGCCTCGTCCAGAATGAGGTCCACCAGGGGTTTGCGGGTTTCCGGGTCAATCTTATTGAGAACCAGCGCCGTGATTTCAACCAGGAAGGAATTGAGTTCTGCGCGGTTCCAATCCGCAAAGATATCGCGCAACTCCACTGCGCTCAGGTTCAGGGCATTCTTCAGAAGATCGTAGGCCTCGCAGATGGCCTGCATGATGCCATACTCGATTCCATTATGAACCATTTTCACATAGTGGCCGGCGCCTCCGGGGCCGAGATAGGCGCAACAAGCGCCATCCTCCGTCTGCGCCGCCATGCGCGTGAGGACAGCTTCCAGGTGCCGGTAGGACTCCTCATGCCCTCCCGGCATCAGGCTTGGGCCGTGAAGCGCGCCCTCTTCCCCTCCGCTTACGCCCATGCCAAAGAAGCGAAGGCCGGCCGTTTCCAACTCTTTGGCTCGTCGCTCGGTGTCTTTGAAATAAGAATTACCTCCATCGATGACGATATCATCCCGGTCGAGGAAAGGACGCAGATCCTTCAAGACGGCATCCACCGGAGCGCCGGCGGGCACCATCATCAAGATGCGCCGCGGCGTTTCAAGCGCCCCTACAAAATCTTTCAGAGTGCGCGCCGCTACAATCTTCTTCCCCTGACCGACCGCCTCAAACTGCTTGACCTTGTCCTGATTTACGTCAAAGCCTGCTGCTGAAAAGCCTTTGCTTTCCGCATTCAGCGCCAGATTGCGCCCCATCACGCCCAGGCCGATAACTCCCAGATGTTGTTTGTTCATAGTCATCCTTCCGTTAACGCTTCAGAGTTCCTCTTTGAACCTTATCAGCATATCAAAACATCTCTATAGCAGAAGTCAGAAAAGGCATGACGGCGTAAAGGTGGCCGTGACAGGGATAGAGAGAACAACAAAAGCGTGACTTCAATGGGCGGAATCCGCTTCACTCAACGGAGGCGGCGCAAGGAGCTTTTATCGCCTAGCTCGAGGGAGTATATTAATGAGTTAGGCTTCGGAAAACGGATCCCCGCAGTGGAGGGACGGACATTCAAAGGTCTTCAACACCTCGCAGATAACAGGCATCAAGACCTCGACTTTAACAGGTTGCTGAGAACCGTTATTCCGAGGCGCCGAAGGCGACGAGAAGGTCTTATTTTCAGGGGAGATTCCTTGTTGAGTTTATCCTAAGCCCGAGACAAGGGGGTTCTTTGCTGCCCCTCAAAATGAGAGGGTTTGGGAGGGTTTTCAGCAACCTGCTACGGATACCTTCAAACGCGCACGTAAAATTCCAGCCGGAGGGTTAGTTCCTTGCCAAGCGAAATCATGACCAATTCTCAAAAAGAGGTTCTTTCTCAGAGCGAGCTTGATCAACTCGCGATCAACACGATCCGATGTCTCTCGATGGACGCGGTTCAGAAAGCCAATTCAGGCCATCCGGGCTTGCCCATGGGAGCGGCGGCCATGGCCTATGTGCTGTGGACAAAATTTTTGAAATATAATCCCCGCAATCCGAGGTGGCCTAATCGCGATCGCTTCGTTCTCTCCGCTGGGCATGGCTGCATGCTGCTTTACAGCCTGTTGCATCTTACGGGGTACAACATTTCCCTGGACGATATCAAACAGTTCCGCCAATGGGGCAGCAAGACTCCCGGACATCCTGAATACTCGCTGGATGACGGAATCGAGACCACCACGGGCCCTCTCGGCCAGGGCTTCGGCAATGGCGTCGGCATGGCTATTGCCGAAAAATATCTGGCTGCTCATTTCAATCGTCCTGATCATACCCTTGTGGA
>DATGKJ010000349.1:0-3164 GCA_035294685.1 Terriglobia bacterium
GTTACAGGCAAAACCCACAAGGCGCCGGCGCTGCGCGCCGGGAGAAAAAAGGATTTAGAGACGATTTTGCTTGACATCGCTGACGACCTTAGAGATGAGCGGAGCGAAGGATCACGGTATGACGCTCAGAATAAACTCCGCAAAGAATCCCCGTATTTTTGCTTTCCAAATGCCGTGATTCTTCGCTCGCCATGCTCGCTCAGAATGACAGTTCTTTGGGTGACGGCCATGAGGCTGTTCTGCGCTACTTGTTACGGCAACATGACCTGCCCGACGAATGGGCAGACGCAAGGGCCATGCCCCAACTATGCCTTCAGCGCCAGCACTAATCGCATTACGACTTCGGGATTCACTTATGACGCCGGCGGCGGGGTGAATGCCGCGAGACCTATTGCGCTGTGGTAGTCCCCGGGCTCATGTCCAGGTGGTGAACTGTCATGGGTTGGTTCTGAGGCCAGGAAGGGTTGTGGATTCGATTGCGGGTTGCAAAGTCGGAAAGAGAAATGACAATCAGGATACAAAGCCAGAAAATGGCGACCCCCACCACCACGCGGATGAGCTTTTCGCTATGGCGGAGGTGCATGAAGAAGAGAACCACGATCGAGGCCTTGCAAACCGCAATGGCAAGCGCCACGACGGTATTAAAGGCGCCCAGATCGATATAAGCCACACCGGTGGTCAGAGCCGTGAAGCAAAGGAGGATAACCCAGACGAGAACGTAAACCTTTTTCCTCTCCACGTGAGAGACAAGCTCAGACATATCAAATCACCCCTTAGTAACGGCCTCCGATGAGATAGAGCAGGGGAAACAGGAAAATCCAGACAATATCGACAAAGTGCCAGTAAAGCCCGGCGATTTCAACCGCGTTATAGTGGCCTTTGGAGAAAGCCCCGCGCGCCGCCAGAATGATCAGGGTGGTCATGATGCCGCACCCCACAATCATGTGCAAGGCGTGAAGCCCGGTGAGCACGAAGTAGAAGATCATAAACATCTCCACCTGGTGCGCATGCGGGCCGGCGTAGGTGAAATTCACGCCTGGAGCCAAACCGTGCAGATACTCGTGCCGCCATTCCATGGCAAACTTGATGAAAAGGAAGATCAGTCCGAATATCAGGGTGACGACCAGCAAGCCGATCAGGTCTTTGATCTTTCCAAGCTGCGCCGCGCGAACGGCCAGAGCCATCGTCAAGCTGCTGCAAATCAGAACAGCGGTGTTGGTGGCGCCCCACAGAACTTCCAGGTGATGGCTTCCAATCTCAAAGCCGGGATAATGCAGATAGCGATAAATGGTGTAGCTGGCGAAGAGGCCGCCGAAGAAGAGGACTTCAGTGGTCAGGAAGACCCACATTCCCAAGCTGGCTGCCTGATATTGCTGCACCTGATCATCGAATTGTTCCGCTACCAGCGTAGCATGCTGTTCTTCAGACAACTGCTTTCCTCCTCACTCAAATTACAGCCCGATGGGATTCTCTGGAACAGCCTCCAGTCGCCGTCCGCTTCAGGAAGCCGCGGTCGTGACGGGCGCCGGATGGGCGCCGTAAGCATAAGCTTCCTCAGTCACGACCGGCGTCTTGTCAAAATTATGGACCGGCGGAGGCGAAGCCGTCTCCCATTCCAGCCCCTTCACGCCCCAGGGATTAGGTCCGGCATCCGCGCCATATTTCAGCGACCAGATGAGATAAAACAGGGGCATGATGTAGCCTACGGCGAGAATGGACGCCCCCGCGCTTGACATGATGTTCAAGAACTGAAAATTGGGCGGATACATCGCATACCGTCGCGGCATGCCCTCAAAGCCCAGAATAAATTGCGGGCCGAACGTCAGAACAAAGCCGATAAAGATGATGCAGGCCGCAAGCCTTGCCCAATAATCGGGATACAATTTCCCCGTCATTTTGGGCCACCAATAATGCAGTCCGCCCATATAGCCCATAATCGCGCCGCCCACCATGATGAAGTGGAAATGGGCAATCACAAAATAGGTGTCGTGCAGGAAAACATCCAGGCCCAGGGAGGCAAGGAAAACTCCGGTCAATCCTCCAATCGTGAACAAACCGATAAAGCCCAGCGCATACAGCATGGGCGCTTCGTAAGAAACAGACCCTTTGTAGAGCGTGGCCGTCCAACTGAACACTTTGATCGCGGAAGGAATCGCCACCGCCATTGTCATGGCGGAAAAGAAAATCCCGGCATAAACCGACTGCCCGGAGACAAACATATGATGTCCCCACACGAGAAAGCCGAGGAGCGCGATTCCAAAGCTGGAGAATGCCACAAAGCCGTACCCGAAAACTCTCCGGCGCGAGAAAGCCGCGATCAGTTCGCTGATGACGCCCATCGCGGGCAGAACCAGGACGTAGACCTCCGGATGGCCAAAGAACCAGAAAAGGTGCTGGAACAGGATCGGATCGCCGCCCAGGGCGGGATCAAAGATGCCCACGTGGAAGAGGCGCTCCAGCACGACCAGAACCATGGTAATAGCAATTACCGGCATCGCCAGGATGAAGATGAGGCTGGCCGCATACAGCGACCAGATGAAGAGCGGCAGGCGAAACCAGGTCAATCCCGGGCAGCGCATTTTGTGGATGGTCACCACAAAATTCAGGCCGGTGAGAATGGAAGAAAATCCGGAAATGAAAACCGCCATCGCCGCCGAAACCACGTGCGTATCCACGTAGCTGGTGCTCAGCGGGGTATAAAACGTCCATCCCGTATCGACGCCGCCCGCAATCACGGAATAGAGCAAAAACATGCCCGCGGTGATAAAGATGTACCAACTCAGCAGATTCAGCTTCGGGAAGGCCACATCCCGCGCGCCGATCATCATCGGAATCAGAAAATTGCCCAGCACTGTCGGCACCACAGGGGCCAGGAAGAAGAAGATCATGATGGTGCCATGAATGGTAAAGAGCTTGTTGTAGGTTGCGGGCTCGACAATCGCGCCCTGGGGCGAGATCAGATTCAGCCTCATCATGGCCGCCGCCACTCCGCCCACGATGAAAAAGAACGTGGTGGACATCAGATAGAGCCACGCAATCCGCTTATGGTCGGTCGTCAGCAGCCAGGACTTGATGCCATACGCCGCGTTGAGATAATGAACGCGGTATTCCTCAGCTTGCGGTTGCTGAAGCGTCGTGGTGGTTACAGTACCCATTACTTCGTC
>DATGKJ010000350.1:0-5404 GCA_035294685.1 Terriglobia bacterium
CCCGCCCGATCAAGCAGGCTGATCGTAGCGCCAATGACATCGGGATGAACCCAATGGGCAAGCCCGGGCGGCAATCCATCGACGCGATCCGTGGCATACCCGGTCATGTTGAGCTTGATGGCGACCGTTTTCCCCTTCACCAAGCGATCGAGACCGCCGAGTTGGTCAAACATCGTCGCCAGCGTGGTCCGCACCTGCGATCCGTAACCCGGACATTTTGCGACCGCAACCGGAGCCGTTGGCGGCGTAGTGGCGGAACGAAGGGAAGGAGGGCACAGCCAGAGGCCAGCCGCTGCCGCGCCGAAACCTTCAATAAATTGACGGCGATTCATTGGTTTTTGCATTGCGGGCTCCCCTTTCGAGATCTGGGATACAAGCTCTGTGGTTTCGATGGTAAGTGAAACCTGCCTCGGTTGCAACTGGAATGTGGGCCGATCAATCTTTGACTTCGCTCCATAGAAAAAGACCCATGCCTTTCATTCCCGTGTAGGCGGGAATGCGCGAGCGAATCCTTCGCTTCTCATTCTGACGCCGAGCGCAGCGAGGCGGAAGAATCTCCCGCATTTTCATTCTGATAAATTTTTCAGCAACCCGCTAAAACAGGCGAACTTTGGCATCAGGTCTCTTCGACATATGGATCGAGTCGATAAAGCGAACGCATCTTGAGCTGAGCGTCATCACCATCGATTGTGTTCGGACGCCCTCGCCAAAGAATCGCACTCCTTTTAACAGGCTTCCATCGGTCACGCCGCAGGCCGCAAAGATAATCTCTTTTCCCGGCGCCAGGTCATGGGTGTTGTAAATTCTCTTTAGGTCCTGAATGCCCATGCTTTTGATTCGTTCGGCCTGTTTCTCATCCTTGACCACCAGTCGAGCCAGAATTTCTCCATTCAGGCAACGCAGGGCGGCAGCCGTCAAGACGCCTTCCGGAGCGCCTCCGATGCCCATCACGGCATGAACGCCAGTGCCCACCACCGCCGCTGCAATTCCGGCAGACAAATCGCCATCGGGAATCAGGCGGATTCTCGCTCCCGTCTCCCGAATCTCGGCGATCAGCTTCTCATGACGGGGACGATCGAGCACCACCACGACTAAATCCTCCACCCGGCGATCGAGCCGCCGGGCAATTGCTTTCAGGTTATCCTTTACCGGAGCATCCAGATCGACCGCGCCGCGCGCCCCGGGCTCGACAACAATCTTTTCCATATAACAATCTGGCGCATGTAGAAGTCCGCCCTGCTCGGAGGCTGCCAGCACGGTAATGGCTCCCTGAACTCCCATGGCGCAAAGATTAGTCCCTTCCAGGGGATCTACGGCAATGTCAACCTCAGGAACCGTCTCGCAGTATTCCTTTTTCAGACCGACTTTTTCACCGATATAAAGCATCGGCGCCTGATCACGCTCCCCTTCGCCGATCACGACTGTTCCGGCCACAGGGACCGCATCCAGGACGCGGCGCATGGCCTCCACGGCCGCCCGATCTGATAATTCCCGATCTCCGCGCCCCATCGTGCGGGCCGCTTCGATGGCGGCCTGTTCCACAACTCGCGCAAATTCGAGGGCCATCTCAACTTCCATTGAGGCTCTCCTTCTCTCGCAGGTTTTCTCAATCCCCGCCTATCCAGATTCAAATTCCAGGCGGGAGGATTCCAAATTATTTACAGGGTACGAGATGGGTGGAATTCAGAGTAAGGCGCAATCTCCTTTTTTGCAACTATGGTTTGATGGCGCGGAAGGCTGGAAGGGGGGAGAACGGAGGGTCTTTGATGCCGCTTAATATCCAATAAGCCTGAATCAGGCGCTCCAGCCGGAGCGGCGGGGAGGGTGCTCATTCGGAGCCTGAGGGGGGGTTATGGGAGAAAAGTTTTGGGCCGTTGGAGATGACGGGTTAGCGCTTAGCGGCGCTTCCACCTGCTGCCAGGCATTTCGCACTTCGGTAAAGTCCGCCGCGAGGGTGCGAAGAATTTCCGTAGAAAGAGTCGCGCTCGCCTGAACAATCCCGCGCTGAGCCAGGGCATAGAAGCGGTCGAGATAGAGCGCCGTCTCGCCGCCCTTCTCAAAGTCAATGATGTTGCGTAGATGGCTGATGAACGTTGTCGCCCGATTTAGTTGATTTGTTTTCTCTTCGATATCATGACGCTCAATCGCTCGCACCGTGGCGTAAAGCGAGGCAATGATCTCGTCGTAGCAGCGGATTACCAGCGAGACGATGTTTGCTCCCTGTGAGGAGAGTTGTCGATAAGCCTGGGCAATGTTTTGAGCCATAAACGATCTCAAATCTCAAAATTTCAAATTTGAAATTTGAAATAAAGAACTGCAAATCGTCGGCGATTGCAAATTCCAGCGACAACCTCTATGGCAGCGTCGTCCCCACCGGCGATTCTTCGGACTGAAAACCCGCCTTGGATGAAGTGAAATTGCGAGGCCACAAACCGGGCCATCCCACATTCCCTATGCTAAAGACGATGATGATGAAGACGGCGCCGCCGAGGAAATGCCGCCCAGCGAGCTAAGCTGCCCGTTAATTTGCGAGATCAAAAGCGGCAATTGTTGCAGCGTGGCGTTGATCTGACTGTACTCCTGAATCCAGGTTTGCTGCTGCTGGGCCAGATTTGCCTGAAAATCGCTGATCTGCTGCGAAATGCTTTGTTGCTCCTGGCTGATGCCCTGGAGGTCGATATTCAGCGGGCCGCTCGCCGGATCGGTAAGGCTTTGCAGCGAATTATAAAAATTCACCGCAAATCCATTGGGTGAACTCGTCTGCTGGAAGAATGACTGCACGGCGCTGAAATTGTTATTGAGCGCCGAGGTCAGAGCGCCGTTATCCACGGATAAGGTGCCGTCATTGTTGACGGTGATGCCGAGCGACGCCAGGCTGGTAATGCCGTTGTTTCCGGTAAGCGTGTAATTCAAATCCGAAGCCAGAATGTTTTGCACTAGGCTGAGCGAGCTATCGGAGAGGAGGGGAGGCTGCTGGGAAGCGCCCGGAGTGACGGTGTATTGGGCATTGACAGCCTGCACGACCGCGTTATAGGCCGAAACAAAATTATTGATCGCAGTCGTCGCCTGGCTGGTATCCGGATTCAGAGTCAGGGTGACAGCCGAAGTTGAAGTTCCGGTTAAATTGAGCGTCACGTCCGGTATGACTCCCGTGACGGTGTTGCTGGCGCTGCTGATGGGAACGCCGTCCACCGTGAGAGATGCATTCGCGCCGGTCACCGCTTTCGTAAAGCTCAGCCCTGTGGTATTACCGCTGATCGTCAGGTCGCCTGCGGCGCCGCTGGTGTTGCTCACAAGGGACAGCCGAGCGCCATTCGAGTCCGTGATCACGCTGGCCGTCACACCATAGTTCTGGCTATTGATGTAGGAGGCGAGCGTGTTCAAAGTATCGTTGGAGCCATTTACCGTAATCGTAACCGGAGCATTCGAGCCAACTTGCAGTGTGAACTGCCCGGTTCCGAACGTCGTATCGCCTGATGCCAGCGCGCCGGTGTAATAGGAAGAAGTTGTAGCCAAAGAATTGACCGTGATGGTATGGGACCCGGTCGTTGCCCCGGAGCCGGCGGTGGCCGTCAAAACGCTGGTGTTGGACGATGTTGCCGTCTCAGCCGAGAGAGCCCCTAACGGGTCTTGCAGGGCGCTGACAGCCGTCTGAAGATTCCCGAGGAGCGTGTTGATATTGTTGAGGGCTGAAGTCTGGGAGGTATAAAGTTGCTGTTCCTGGAGCAGCGGCGCTTCGGATTGCTGAGCGGCGGCGACCAGTTGGCTTACCGTCTGCTGGACGTTCAAGCCGCTTCCCAACCCGAGTCCCGCAGTGTTAAGGTTGATTCCGAAAACCCCCATAAGTCCCGGGCTCCTTCAAAAGCAAAATAAACTCTCGAAGGCGGGAGGTTGCCACTGCCCGCCTTCAAGAGGTGAATCGTAAAGTTACTGGAGCAGCCTGAGGATGCCCTGTTGCGCCGAGTTCGCCTGCCCCAGAGCGTAAACACCGGTCTGTTGCAGGATGAGGTACTTCGAGAGGTTGGACACCACCTGGGGCATATTCGCCGCCAGGATGGCATTCTGCGCCGACGTGATGTTCTGTACCTGGACGTTTTCAACGTTCTGCGCAGCCTGCATCTGGTTCACGGCAGCGCCGATTGTGCCGCGCAACGCTGCTGCCTTCTGGATCGCCGTGTTGACGTCCGTAAGCGCGGTTTGGGCGGAGGCGGATGAGTTCAAGTTGTCCGTGGCGAGACCTGCAGCGAGAGCGCTGGCGCTCAACACCCCCACATTAAACGAAATCGTGGTGCTGGCAGTTGCATCGCTCAGGAAGACGCTCGTGGTGGAAGCGGTGAATACGGAGGCCCCGTTGAACGTGGTATAGTTGCCGATCTGGTTGATTTCATTCAGAATCGACTGAAATTCTGTGTTCAGCGCGGTGTACTGCGAGGTGGAAAGCCCGCTCTGTCCGGCCTCGGTGGCCAGCGTGATCGCGCGGTTCAACATGTTGGTACCTGCGAGAGAGCGCCATCCGCCACCTGCGCCAGGCCGATGCCGTTGTTAACGTTGTTGACCGATTGAGTGAGCGCGGCAATGTTTGCGCCGAGTTGATCTGCAATCTGCAAACCAGCCGGATCATCCGCGCCGCTGTTAATGCGAGAGCCCGAAGACAATTGGTACAACGTCGATTGCAACGAAGCGGACGTCTGAGTCAGTTGGTTCTGGGCTTGAATTGAAGCAAGATTATTAAGGACGCCAAGTCCCATGGAAGTCTCCTTTCCGAATTTCAGGTCCGCTGCTTCGGCCCGAGAACTGGCGGGTCATAACCGCTTCGCTCGCCCGATTGCGTGACCATTTGCTTGACACCTACATCTATCGGCACGGATTGCCGATTCTTTAACAGCCAGAACCGCTTTTTTAGGGCGTGTGAGCCTGGTAGCGCGCTTGCTGAGGCTGGCCCGCCATCCCCTGGATTTCCGCCAAGGCTTGCTGCAATTTTGGAGCTTCGGGAAACCGCCTAACCCCTTCCTGGAGCAGGGCTAAGGCACGGGGCCAATCCCGCAATTGGGCGTGAATGCTCGCCGCTCGCAGGTAACCTCCCGGCTCGGGTTCCACGGCGCGAAGCTTCGCTTCTGCGGTTTCAGCGGCTTCCCGGAGATTTCCGCTCATGGCATAAGCGGCCATCAAACGGTCATAAAGCTCGCCGGCATAAGGCTCCTGCTTTACGGCATCTTTCATGGCGGCTAATCCCGACGCTGCCCGGCCCAGGCGGAGTTCGACTAATCCAATTTTGCTTTGGAGATAAGCCGAAGACCCCACCTGCTGAAGCGCGCGGCGATAGGCTCGTCTCGCCGATTCAAAGTCACCCAGGTTGTAATAGGCGTCACCCATCGCCTCGCTGATCAAAGCCGTTTGAGGCCCT
>DATGKJ010000351.1:0-4354 GCA_035294685.1 Terriglobia bacterium
CGATCATCATGGCGCCAGGAACGATCAGAGGGAACGAAACAGTATAAGGATGGAAACCATAGTCGATCAGTCGTTTGGCGATATCGCCGGTGCGAACGCCGCGCTGCGCCTGGCGGCGATCAGAAAAGACACATTCGTGCATTGCTGGCGCGTCATAAGCTAACTCGTAGGCGCTCCGCAACTTCGCCAACACATAGTTGGCGTTCAGGACAGCGTCTTCCGTAACCTGGTGTAATCCTTGGGGACCGTAAGCCAGGATATAGGCCAGAGCGCGCACGGCCATGCCGAAGTTCCCATAAAAGGCTCGCACTCGCCCAATGCTTTTAGGACGATCATAATTGAGGCGGCAGAAGCCCTCTGCGTCTTCTTCAATGATCGGTGCGGGGAGAAATGGCTCCAGGATTTTCTTGACTGCCACCGGCCCTGAACCGGGACCTCCACCGCCATGCGGCGTGGAAAAAGTCTTGTGGAGGTTCAGGTGCATCACATCGACGCCAAATTCTCCAGGCCGGGCGACTCCCACCAGCGCATTCATGTTGGCGCCATCCATGTAAACTAAGCCGCCCTTGGCGTGAACCTTTCGCGCAATTTCCTGGATCTGGTCTTCAAAGATGCCGAGCGTATTCGGGTTGGTCAGCATCAAGCCGGCCACTTCTCCCGTCATCGCCCGGTTTAATTCCTCAAGGTCTACACAGCCTCGATCATTCGACTTCAGGTTGCGCGCTTCATAACCCGCAATAGTGACGCTGGCCGGATTTGTGCCATGCGCGGAGTCAGGGACCAGAATATATCTGCGGTGCTCATTGCGATCCTTGTGGTAGGCTCGCATCATCAGCAGCCCTGTCAGTTCGCCCTGGGCTCCGGCAGCGGGTTGGAGCGAGATGGAGTCCATGCCTGTGATTTCAATCAGGCAGCGAGCTGCTTGCGCCAACACTTTAAGGCAGCCCTGCGCGAGTGATTCCGGCGTGTAGGGATGATCGGTTGCCAAGCCCTCCAAAGCGGCCACCGCCTCGTTGACGCGGGGATTGTATTTCATGGTGCAGGAGCCGAGAGGGTAGAGGCCGGTATCAATGCCGTAATTCCAGGTTGATAGCCGCGTGAAATGGCGAACAACTTCGAGTTCTGAGACTTCGGGAAATCCCTGGATTTCGGAGCGATAGAATTCCTCTCCCAGAATTTCCTTCGCTGAAACTGGGGGGACATCCAGCGCGGATAATTCCGCGCCAGTCTTCCCAGGCGACGATCTCTCGAAGATCAGCCCTTCATTGCGTGTCATGTGAGGCCGCGCCTCACGGATTCGATTTTTCATAACAGGCATTTGTCAGTAAGCAGGGTTACGGTCCGTCGCGACCGCCGGCTGCTCCGAACGTGTTCCCTTGAAAGACCAAGAAAGCAAACTCTGCGTTGCGGCTAATTTTTCTGTCCAGCCGGAGCAACCTGAAATTCCCCTTCCGTGACCTGCATTCGGGAGTGTGCGGCAAACCGGCGATAGACTTCTGCCATCCTATCGATGTCAGCTTTGCGCACCACTTCCGTTACGCAGAGGAGAAGGTGATTCTTCAGTTCGGGATAAAACCTTTTCAGTTCCAGTCCGCCGATGATTTTTTCTTCGCGCAAGGCCTCGAGCAATGCTCCGGCACTCCCAGGCGTTTTCACCACAAACTCGTTGAAATAAGGCGCAGTAAACGGAATTTCGACGCCGGCGACAGAGGCCAGAGCTTCAGCGGCGTAATGAGTCTTGGCGAGATTGTGCTCGGCGAGCCTCTTTAATCCTTGCTTTCCAAGCAGGCAAAGATAAATGGTCGCCGCAAGCGCGCAAAGTGACTGGCTGGTGCAGATGTTGGAGGTCGCCTTTTCGCGGCGGATAAATTGTTCGCGCGTTACCAGCGTCAGCACAAACCCGCGACGTCCCTGACTATCGACCGTCTGCCCCACCAACCGTCCCGGCATTTGACGCACCAACTTTTCACGCGTCGCCAGGAAACCGGCGAAGGGCCCGCCAAAAGCCACCGGCACGCCAAACGACTGAGCTTCGCCGCATACAATATCGGCCTCGGAGGGCTCCTTAACAAGGGCTAAGGATAAGGGTTCGGGAACTGCCACAATCAGCAAAGCTCCGCACTTTCGCGTCATCGCGGCGATCTCGCTCACGCGCTCGATGCTGCCGAAGAAGTTTGGAGACTGAATGACCAGCGCCGCTGTCTCAAGATCCAAAGCGGATTCAAGTTGCGCCAGGTCGATTTGTCCGGAAGTCGCGTAAGGAACTTCCACCTGCTTGACGCCCAGATTCTGCAAATACGTTCTGACCACTTCCCGATATTCCGGATGGAGAGTGCGCGCCAGCACAACGCGCTCGCGCCGGGTGACTCGCATGGCCATGAGCACGGCTTCATTTGTAGCTGTTGAGCCGTCGTAGAGCGAGGCATTCGCCACTTCCATTCCTGTCAGTTGCGTGATCAGAGTTTGAAATTCAAAGAGGGCTTGTAAAGTGCCCTGTGCAAGCTCGGCCTGGTAGGGCGTGTAAGCGGTCAGAAATTCGCCCCGGGAAAGGAGCACATCAATGACCACAGGCCTGTAGTGCTGATAGACGCCTGCGCCTAGCAGCGAAACGTACTCACGGCTGCTTTCCTTGGCCGCCTCGCGGAAAAATTCGAGGATTTCCTGTTCCGAAAACGGTCCGGGAACCTGGAGCGGGCGCTTCAGCCGAAGCTCCTCCGGAATCTGATTAAATAACTCTTCGATGGACTTCAGCCCGATTTCATTCAGCATTTGCGCCCGATCACTCGGGGAGTTGGGAAGGTAACGCATCAGTGCGTGGCGCCTCCCTTGAGATAGGCCTCGTACTCCTCCGCCGACATCAGGCGATCCGTCTCGCTGCGATCCTTAAGCTCGAGTTGGATCAGCCAGCCTTCGCCATGAGGGTCGGAATTCACGAGTTCGGGAGCGTTCTGAATCTTTGGATTCACCGCGATCACTTCGCCCGTCACCGGCGAATAAATGTCCGCCACGGCTTTCACCGATTCCACCGTGCCAAAGGACTCTTTGGCCGTCAGGTGGGCGCCGACCTGGGGCAGCTCGACAAATACAATATCACCCAGTTCCTTTTGCGCGTGGTCGGTAATGCCGACGGACGCTGTGTTTCCATCGACGCGGATCCACTCATGGTCCTGTGTATATAAAAATTCTTCGGGGTACATGAATGACCTCTTTTTTACAAATCAAACTGCTTCGAGTTTGATTCAATTGTTAATTTTAGGGTTTCTCGGCCGTTTATAGAACGGGAGCGCTACTTGCTGGGCGCGCACTCTTTTCCCGCGAATCTCAATTTCGAGATTTCGGCCGGGCTCAGCATCCTGGGGGGGGATATAGGCGAGGCCGATATTCTTTTTCAGATAGGGCGCATAGGAGCCGCTGGTGACGCGCCCCTGGCCCTTACTTTCAGTCAAGACGGAATAGCCATCGCGCGCAATGCCGCGCTCCACCATCTCAAACCCCACCAGCTTCTTCCGCAGTCCCTGCCGCTTCTCTTCCACCAATGCTTCCCGCCCGATGAAGGGGCCTTTTTCAAAGTTGCAAATCCATCCCAGGTTCGCCTCAAGCAGCGTGGTCTCAGCGTCTAATTCATGCCCATAAAGCGGATAGGCGGCTTCCAGGCGCAAGGTGTTGCGCGCTCCAAGGCCGGCAGGAATCAGGCTCTCCCCGCGCCCGGCATCCAGCAACGTTTTCCAGACTTTTTCCGATTCCGAAGGAGGAAAATAAAACTCAAATCCGTCTTCGCCGGTATAGCCGGTGCGCGCCAGCAATCCTTTTACCCCGCAACAGTTCGCGGGGCAGCACCAGTAATATTTCAACTCCGCGAGTTTGGCGTCCGTCACTTTGTTGAGTATCGCTGCCGAAGCCGGCCCCTGAAGGGCTAATTGTGAATATTCCGCCGAAACATTTCGCACCTGAATTTCCGAGGCGTCATAGGGATTATGACTGCGGATGTATTCAAAATCCTTGTCGGTATTGGCCGCGTTCACGCAAATGAAAAAGTGATCCTCCCCCAGGCGATGGATGACGCAATCATCCACCGCGCTTCCTTGCGGGTACATCAAGGCCGAATATTGAGCCTGATAAATCCTGAGCCGTGAAACATCATTGGAGGTTAGATGCTGAAGCAACGCGAGCGCTCGTGGGCCTCGAACCTCAATCTCGCCCATATGGCTCACATCGAAAAGCCCGGCGCGAGTCCGCACGGCCAAGTGTTCTTCGATGATGCCTGAGTACTCGACGGGCATCTCCCAGCCGCCGAACTCCACTATGCGCGCGCCCGCCTCGCGATGGGCCGCATAGAGCGCTGTGCGCTTGAACG
>DATGKJ010000352.1:0-9143 GCA_035294685.1 Terriglobia bacterium
GACGGCTGCATCCACCGCGTTGCCGCCTCGCCGCAAAATTTCAAGCCCCGCTTCCGAGGCGAGCGGCTCGCTGGTTACGACCATCCCGTGTTGCGCGGCTACGGGATCATCGGCCCGCCCCAGGGGAGCCGCGGCCGTGGCGGCGATGAGAAATACACCAATAAAGAGGGTCTGGTGGGGGCTGTAGCGCCAAAAATTTCTCTGGACGGATTCTGAGGAACGTGGAAGCGGATGCCTGTTGCCTGTGCGGCGGGCCAGGTTTTTAAGGATGATGGGCATTCCGGTATGATTCCTGAGAGATTTCAGGCGATGTCAGCAAAAGATGAACAGTAGGGGAAAAATCACCAAGCGTCAATAAAATAGTGGCGCGCGCAGTCAGTCTTCAGCGGGCCGCAAGTAACTGACAACGGGTCGAGCCGCCCACCCGACTTTTTGACAACTCTGCGTCTCTTGGCGTACCGTGAATTATTCCCCCAGGAGGTCTTATGCGCAGAATCCTAGTCTGCCTGGCCATCTTATCCGTGATCGGGCTCGGGAGTTGTAGCAAGATGGGTTCCAAAGAGGCTGTGAAGGAGGCCATCCAGAAACATCTTCATGAAAATTCCCATCTTATGCTCAACAGCTTCACCACACAGTTTGAGAAAATTGATGTCACAGGCGATACGGCGGAAGCCCTGGTCAGATATCAGAGCAAGAACCTGCCGCAGCTTGCCGTTCTTGTGCGTTACGGATTGAAGAAGGTCGATGGAAAATGGCAGGTGATTTCCAGCTCTTCAGCAGGCGGCCAGATGACAAATCCTGCAAATCCTCATGAAGGCATGGGAACTGAGACTGGGACTGGCGCCGCGCCTTCAGGCGCTCCACCCGGCCCTATCGCAAGCCATTAGCCTATGAAGGAGGCAGTTCGTTGGCGGAAGGGACCCCGCCCAGAGAGCGCGCCGTCTTTACCGCGCGGACAATGGCCTGAGCGGTCACTTCGGCTGCGGCAGTTCCCACGATGTTCAAATCAGCCTGTTTCCGGCCTACCGAGAGCGTAAAGACTGTGTCTCCGTCAAACAGGGTATGAACGGGACGTATTGTGCGCGCAAGGCCATCCTGCGCCATGGATGCCACCCGCGCTGCATGCACCTTGCTGAGAGAGGCGTTGGTCATGACTACGACGAGCGTCGTATGGGCGCCTTCAAAGTTTTTGCGCGTGCGTCCCTGGAGCATCTGCAAAGTGGTGTTGGCGAATTCTGAGGAATTCGGGGCCTTGCGCGCGCCTGCAAGGATTTGACTGTTCTGTGGGTCAATAACATCCCCGAAGGCATTCACCACGGCGAGGGCTTGCACCACCAAACCTTTTGCCAGAGACAGACTCCCAAAACCAACGCCGGCTTTGATGGCCTGCGAGATGCCGAATAGTTTGCCGACGGTAGCCCCTGTTCCCGCGCCTACCGAACCTTCCACTACCTTTCGAGAGGCATTCTGACAGGCCCACAGCGCCATCCCCGCGTTGGGACGAGCCTTGGCGGAACCGACGCCGAGGTCATAGATGACAGCGGCAGGAACAATGGGAACACGCAAGGCGCTTGTGGGAAAACCCACGCCACGCGATTCCAGATATTCGGTGACACCAGCAGCGGCTTCCAGTCCAAACGCGCTGCCGCCGGTCAGCAGAATCGCGTGGATGCGTTCCACCAGATGTCCTGGATCGCACACTACCGTCTCGCGCGTTCCCGCCGCCGCGCCGCGAATATCAACGCCACAAACGCCTCCACCCTCACAGAGAATCACAGTGCAGCCGGTGATCCCTTTAAAGTCGCTTCCGTGGCCAATACGGATTCCGGGAAGGGTGGCATTTTCAGGCATCGTCGTCTCTGGCATGCACCCCTATGCAAACTGACTGAGGTTGATCCCTGAGTTCCAGGTCATATCCATGCTGACGAGTTCATCCCAGGTCAGCTCTCTTCCCAGATAGGCAGCTTCGCGGCCCAGCATGGCGCTCAGCGTGGATTCCGCCCCCTCGGCAGCCTGGTTGTGAAATTTCCCGCTGGTGATGCTGTCCACGTAGGATTTGAACTTCTCAGGATCGGCCTCCGCCAGATTGTCGCTGAAGGCCCCGGTCACAGAGAATTGGCCTTGGCCTGAGGAAGGTGAATTTTGGTTCGACGTCCACTTCCAGGGCTCATCGCCGTAAATCGCCACGGGCCCTGAATAGTGCCATTCAGAAACGCCCTTGCTGCCAAAGAATCTTCCCGCCACGTCCCACCAGCCTTTGTCGAACTGGGTCGAACCGAAATTGATGGTGACGTTATCGGGGTAATAGAAGATCACGTTGTAGTGCCCATAAACATCGCCGGAATCCGTGCGCACCTGGCGTCCGCCTGTCGCCACAGCTTTGAGTGGGCGACCTTTCAGCATCCAATTGAACGTGTCGATCACGTGGATGTTCTGTTCCACCAGGATATCGCCGGAGAGCACGCGGTCATAAATCCAGTTGCGAATGCGAATGTAATCCGGCGAGGCGTTCGGCCAGTCGGGACGATTGATGAATGTGGAATAGTAGTAGGCTTCACCGCATGCGATGCGTCCCAAAGCGCCAGCCTGAATACGCCGGGTTAGCTCGACGTAGGGCGGGGCCTTGCGCAGTTCAAAACCCACTTCAAGGCTCAGACGACCGTCCGCTTTCTGCCCAATCTCCATCACGCGTTTTGCGCCTGTCACATCCACCGCGACGGGCTTTTCGCAATAAACGTGCTTCCCTGCATCGACGGCGGCTTCAAGATGCTGAGGGTGGAAATAGGGAGGAGTGGTGATGAGCACGACGTCTACATCCTTATTCCCGGCGATCTGCTCGTAAGCATTCGGACCTCGAAAAATGCGGGAGGATTCAATGCCTGAATAGCCTTTCTGTTGCGCGATCTGATCAAAGTGCTGTTTGGCCTTGTCGAGTTGATCCTGAAACAGATCGCCGAGGGCGATGACGCGCGTAGGCGTCTGGGTAGCGAGCACTGTGGCATCGTGGGTGCCGCGCCCCCCGCAGCCGATCACGCCCAGGCGTAACTGAGAATTTGCGGCTGTGCCGCGCACAAGTTGTGGCTTGATGATCATCAGTCCTGCGGCGCCCGCCGCGGCGCTCACAAATTCACGACGCGATATTTTCTTTGGTCCTTCGCTCATGAGTCAGTCTCCTTTTATAAATAAGTGATCCTCGCCGCAGACGTTATACTCGGCGCGTGCTCCGCATTCCCATTCGATCACGCGATCAGTTTTTCAAGATATTGGATCTCCTTGCGAATGTCCTGCAATTGCTCCGGGCCGGAAATTTCACGCTCAATCGTCAGCGCTCCCTGGAAGTTCCATTCGCGCAGCCGCTGAATGAGGCGGGGAAAATCCACTTTCCCCTGGCCAATCGGAACCTCGCGCCCCAGATCGTGCGGATTAGTTGGGAACAGGCCATCCTTCATGTGAGTGCCTTGCACATGCTTGCCGACCACATCCAGCGCATCCACCGGATTGCCGGTATCATAGAGAATGAAGTTCGCCGTGTCAAAGTTGATTCCCTGATTATCCAACCCCACGTCTTCCATGGCGCGCAACATGGTGATCGGCGTTTCCTGGCCCGTTTCGTAGCGAAACATCTGGCCGTTTTTGCGGCAGTAGCTTGCCACTTCGCGGATAGCCGCAACCGTTTCCTTATAGAGCGGGTCGCTGGGATTTGCGGGAATGAAGCCACAGTGAGTCTGGACGGCTGGGATTCCAATCCGCTTGGCGAAGTCCGAAGCCTGCTTCAATCGCGCAATGCGAGCCGCGCGCGTCTTGCGGGGCACCAGGCCGCAAGTGAGCGGCCCTTGATAAAAGTTATAGATATCTGGACCCGGGCCGCCCGTGACCAGGGCCGTGGGAATAATTCCATAGCGATCCAGGGCTTGTCGCAGGCGCTGGGCGAGTTCAGGCGTGAAGGTTGTCATCTCCAACTGACAAGTCGGCAAGCCCAGGCTATGAACAGTCGACAGAGCCTTTTCGGGATCGTTCCCAACCCCGATAATCATGCCAAGTTTCCAGGCCACATTGCTGGTCTGCGGCTCAGGCCCCGGCGCAGAGCTTGGCTCACTCGACGCTGGCGAAGCAGCGGGCGCTGTAAGGACCTTTGCCCCGGCTGTCCGTTGAGAAATCCCCGCCACGGCAGCCGCCGCTGAGGCGAGAAGGAAATTGCGACGATTGGTTTGAAACATGGTTTCTCCCGTTCTAGTGCGTTTAGTCTGCAACCTCATTGAGAATTAAAACTGATCGTGATAGCGCTTTCGGCGTTGTGATCTTCTTTCAACTTCGTCGTGCACAAGCGAGGTAAAAATCCTGCCCTCGAATCGTTGGTTACAATATCATAGGAGGGCGCTCCAAGATAAGTCATAAGCTGAAGTTGGAGTGGATACTTTTCCTCTTCGTGGATGCGGAGGCAGATTTATGAAGGATCTTGGCGTAGCGATCATCGGCACAGGCTGGGTTGCGGGAGAGCATATTCGGGCGTATCGGGCGAATCCTCGCACGGAGATTCGCGCCATCGTGAGCCGCGACCGTGACCGGGCGCACGCGAAGGCCGAAGAGTTCGGGCTTCAGAATTGCCGCGGCTATGACCATCTCGAAGAGATGCTCGCTGCGCCCGGCATCAATATTGTTTCAATCTGCACGCCGCATCATCTGCATGTGGAGCAGGGAGTGGCTTGCGCCAAGGCCGGAAAGCATCTTCTGCTTGAAAAGCCGGTGGCGCTCAATCTCGAAGGGCTGCGCCAGCTTCAGGCTGCTGTGCGCAAAGCCGGGGTGAGAACGCTGGTGAGCTTCGTCTTGCGCTGGAATCCTTTGTTTCAGACGCTTCGCGCTTTGCTCGATGACGGCGTGGTGGGATCGCTTTTCTACGGCGAAGTGGATTACCTCCACCAGGTAGGGCCGTGGTATGCCCAATATGCGTGGAACATTCAGAAGGGAATTGGCGGCAGCAGTTTGCTGACCGGCGGTTGCCATGCGGTGGATGGCTTGCGATGGTTCATGAAGAAGCGGGCTGTTGAGGTATTCGCCTATGCCAACACCAGCCCTCGAAATCCGCTCCATTATGAATATGAGCCCAACAGCGTGACGCTGGTGAAATTTGAGGATGGCGCGATGGGCAAAGTCGCTTCCTCCATCGAATGCGTCATGCCTTATGTCTTCAACATTGAGCTGCTGGGCGATATGGGAACCATCCGCAATAATCAGGTCTTCTCAAAGCGCTGGGTAGGGCAACGCGGCTGGGCGACTATTCCTACGGTTCTTCCTGACAGCGGGGACGTGGCGCACCATCCCTTCCGCGAAGAAGTGGATCACTTTGTGGATTGTATTTTGAACGATCAGGAGTCGCACGCCAATCTGGAAGACGCCGCCCAGACGCATGAGATCTGTTTTGCATCCGAAATCTCGGCCCATGAAAAGCGTCCCGTTACGTTACCGCTTTGAAGGGCAGGTGACATGTGTCAGGTGTCAGAAGAAGCTGCCAGCAATCAGTTGCGGATGTTGCCAACTCGGAACCAAGGTCCGGTTGGGTTAACCTGAAACCTGGCGCCTAACGCCTGTAACCTGTCATCTACTTTTTCCCACTCTTCATCAGGGCCTTGTGCGTTTCTGCCGCCTCGCGGTTTGCGGCTCGCACCGCCTCAACAAATTCTGCATAGGGCTGGTCGTTGATATTCACGAGGCCATAGTTTGAGTTTTCCCCATCGAAGCGGCCCTGCCTGGGTTCATCACACCACTTAAACCAGTGGTAGCCGACGGCCTCAGGCAAGCTTTCGAGCCAGGTAACGTAGTTTTTGTACGCTCTGGCGCGCGCGGCCTGATCGGGAACCTTCGGGCCCGCGCCTTGCGTGTTGGGCAAGCCGGAATTCTCCGCGCGGAAGGCAAATTCTGTGATGAGCACCGGTTTGTGCGTGAGCGCATAAACATGCTCGACGATAGGCCGTGGATCGAAGCGGTAGATATTGATTGAGACCACGTCAGCCCGCTGCCCCGCCTCAATCGCCGCATCCTGCGCCGGCAGGGAAAAACGCGATCCGAGATAAAGATGATTGGGGTCGGCGGCGTGGATGGCGCGCGCGCAAACTTCAAAATAGCGTGTGGCCATCTGGCGCAGGAAGTCCGCGCTGTCGGCTTGATAAGCGGCTGTCCTGGCCCCGGGCGAGAGACGATTAAAACTTGTGGCATGCGTGTTCCATGCGCGGTTCAGGGCGTCAATGCTGCCGGTGTATTTCTTTTTAAGAAAGCTGATGGCCTGCCTCCGGCCAGGGGCTGGAGAAGGAAGGGCGAGATACATCGCCAGCATGGTTTGCGGGCCGCGCCAGTCAGGTCCCCAGCGCAATTCATTGTCGCTGAAATATCCGATCAAGTTGGGATCATGCGCTCGGGGCGCGCACATCCGCTGGGTAATCTCCTGGGACTCCCTCTCGAACCTGGGATTGTAAACGTCCACCGGGACGCCTTTTTGCCAATTTGCGCCTGCCTGAGCGGCAATGTTGAGAATTACCGTGTAGGGAACTCCGCGCTTCCAGACGTCAGGATCTGACCAGGCGCCGATGGTATTGAAGCCCCACGCTCGCAAGCGCTCGAGTGAGGCCGTGGCCCAGCGATTTTCATTGGAATAGATCCTGGCGGCGTTTTGCTCGTAGGGATCGGTCTGGGTGCCGCGAATGCGATCCGGTGTGTAGGAGATTTGATCGACGCCGGCGGAAATCATCGGGTGACCGGAAGGATCAATAAACCACCAGACGCCCGAACGCTGTTCCATCCGAAAATATTGCCCTTGGGCGTTCAAAGCAGCGACAAAGCAAAGGAGTAAGACAAGCGGCCAAATGAACCGAAGCTGAATTCTCACGAGTCAGGTCCTCTGATAGAACAGGAGTTAAACCGTCTTATCCGGCGCATCGCAAATCTTTTCAATCGGGCATGTGGCGCAAAGCGGCTTGCGAGCAAAGCAGATCTTCCGTCCGAACCAGATGACCTGATGGCTGAAGGTGATCCAGCGCTCCTTCGGGACGATCTTCATCAGGTCCTGCTCCACTTTTTCCGGCGCCTTCTCATGCGAGAGCTTCAGGCGGTGCGCAAAGCGAAAAACGTGAGTATCCACCACAATGCCGGTGGCCAGTCCGTAGGCCGTACCGAGGACGACATTGGCTGTTTTCCGGGCTACACCGGGAAGGCTCAACAGTTCTTCCATCGTCCTGGGCACTTGGCCGCCAAAGTCGGAAACGATTTTTTGAGCTGCTCCTACGATGTTTCTGGCTTTGTTCCGAAAAAATCCGGTTGAGCGGATATCCTCAGCCAGCACTTCGGGGCGAAGAGCGGCAAAATCCTGCGGCGTGGGGTACTTCTGGAAAAGACCCGGCGTCACCATGTTCACCCGTGTGTCTGTACACTGAGCAGAGAGAATCGTTGCCACCAAAAGCTGAAAGGCATTCTCGTGCTTGAGCGCGCATTGGGCATTGGGAAATAACTTATCCAGAGCCGCAAAGATTTTGTTCATTCGCGCTCTGGAAGTGTAATCGATCTTGAGCTTTTTCGGCTTTGCGACCTTTTTAAGCGCTGGCTTTTGGGAAGTTTTCTGAGGCATAATCCGCGCCTATTTCGAAAGATGATAACCGGCATACTATAGCACGAAACCTTCAGCTCGGCGGGCTGTGAGTGATTCCCGAAAGTGCATCGCCGCTCGCATCCCGGAGCTTTTGAAGATAACTCCCGCAAAAATTTCCGTCTTGTTTGTCTCATCCGTCTCCATCGTCTCACTCGAAGCTGTTAAAGGTAGAGAGAACGCCCCTCGGAGAGATCAATCGCCTCTCGCAGATGATCGATTTATTTTCAGGAGACATGGAGAGTATGTCATTTTGCCAGTCACGCACGGTAACGCCAGCCTTTCTAGCGGCGGCGCGAGCGAACGCGCAAAAATCCACAGGGCCTCGGACAGAGCAGGGCAAGCGATACATCGTTCTTAACAGCCTGAAGCACGGCCGATATTCAAAATCCTTTCGTGAAAATCTGATCAAAGCCCATGAGGACGTGGAACTTTATGACCATATTCTGGAGCGCATTAAGGATCATCTGAATTCCCAAAATTTCCAAGAGAATTTGCGGGCGGAAATGCTCGCTCGCGAAGTCTGGTGCGCCTATCGCAACGCCCGCCGCATCAAAAGGGTCACAACAAACCGAAAACGCGATTCAGAGTCAAGCGCGCGCTCTGACAACCTTTCGTTCCCGATTTGCATTACCAACCCTCTGACTGGCCATGCCCTGACCTTCACTTTGGACCATCCGGAGGGGAAGAAAAGCAGTCGTTCAAAGAAGACGGAGAAAGTTAAAGCTATCTCTTAGCAGGTTCTGGAAGACCCCGATAGCGGTCATCCCTTCGCGCTGCTCAGGGCAGGCTCTGAGCAGTCCGCACGGGGCTGCGCCCAATCCATTAATAGAAAAATCGTCCTTGAGATGTCACCCCCGCGAAAGCAGGCGTCTAACTCACGGATTCCCGCCTTCGCGGGAACGACTGGCATGGGTGATTTTCAAGAGAGTGGAAGGTGGTCCTGAGTGAAACAAAGGAAGAAGCACTGTATTGACCTGATTCTGCGTATAAAATATGGGGATTCTTCGCTAGCGCTCAGAGTGACAAGGGAATGGCTTGGCATGATGCGCCCAAAGAGTTTTCAGCGTCCTGCCGAGCGTTCGCGCCATATTTGAAAGCCTTCAGAATCCCAGCTTATAATGCGAAAAGAAGGTTATCTTTCAATTTTCAGAATATGGGATTCACGATGGCTGCGCGCACGATGTATGAAAAAATCTGGGAATCGCACGTGGTGCATGAAGAGCCAGGGCAGCCGGCCTTGATTTATATTGACCGGCACCTGATCCATGAAGTGACTTCGCCCCAGGCCTTTGCGGGATTGAAGGCGCATGGCCGGAAGGTGCGGCGTCCAGACCTGACCTTTGCCGTGATGGACCATTCCGTGCCCACAACGGATCGGAGCCTGCCACTGGCGGATGCCGTCGCGGCGGCGCAATTTGAAGCTTTGGCGCGCAATTGCCGGGAAAACGGCGTGTTGCTGTTTGATATGCAAAACCGCAATCAGGGCATTGTGCATATCATCGGGCCGGAA
>DATGKJ010000353.1:0-10445 GCA_035294685.1 Terriglobia bacterium
TGGCACTGCACGCTGTGAGTGATGTCGGGATAGAGACGGATGGGGTATTGTTGCGGAATCTGCTTCCTTAACGTGGGTAAATCCACAGGATTCTGCGGACCATAGACAATGCCCGTAAGCCAGACGGGGCGGCGATTGACCAGGCTGAGGAACTGATTCATCCACGCGGCGTCGAAGCCCTGAGGTGAAGTCCACATCTGCGCTTTGGGATGATACTGGCGCAAGTTTCGGGCTTGCTTTTCGAGCAGCGGGAATAAGATTTGCGGCGCTGTGCGGCCTGGATCGCCTCCGGGGACAAACACGGCATCAATGCGCGGCAAAGCTTTGAAGACAGCGCCCCATTCGTTCAACGAGAATTGCACTGTCTGCGGGTTTGAATAGTCCTGATCCATGGCCGGATACCAGATCCAGACATCCAGGCTGTATTCATCCGCAAGGCGCGACATCTCAATCATCATCTGCCGCGGCGGGAGCCAAAAGTGGGGGCTGCTCGGCTGATCGTCAGAGCGGGGAGGGATCAATTCAATCGCGTTCGTCCCGAACACTGCAAGATCGCGGATGTACTGTTCCCACATTGCCACGGTCCAGCCATCGTAGGAGTTCGTTTTGGGGCGGTAACCGAGCTGATGACCACGCAGAGGATATTGGGGGCTGGTATGGATTCTGAGATGATTTGGAACAAAAACGCTCCCCGCCTCCATGCGTAGAGCGCGTAATAATCCTCCGGTTCCGAATAAGACTCCTCGCTCATCAGCGCCCGCAATCGATACGAAAACGCGTTCTTTCGTGGATTCCGCGTTTAAGCTGTATCCCTCTGGCGCGAGGGCTTCTGGCTTGGGGAAGGGAAGCCTCGTTCGCATCGGCTCAAAATGATCGGCTGTCCCAAGAGTGATGACAGGTTGGGATGAGCGTGGGAACGTATGAATCACCGTCCAGCGGATTCCGGCGCGTTTTTCAACTTCTTCGACGAGCAGGGTGATGGCCTTTTCTTCGCGGCTTGTCAGGCCGGGAGGTGCAACAATGACTGCTTCAGTCAGGTTGAGAAGCCCTCCGGTTTCAGCCGAGGCGCTTCGTTCGGCTAAAAGCGTTGCGCTCCTTGCATGCATCTCCGAAGAAATGGAATTCAATGAGGCAAGTGACCCGGCGAATGTGGCGCCGGCTTTTAAGAATCTTCGACGGTCCATGAACTCCTGCTGTTCAATAATCGTAGGGGCGCATGGCATGCGTCCTGGATGCTTGTGGGCGGACACTGTCCGCCCCTACAGGGTCACATGCCGTTGTCCCGGGCCGGTTGTGTACACCGGCGGTCAATCGCCTTCGCCTGTTGTGCGTAAAATGCCCAAACCGCGCAGCCATCTTTCGGCGCGATTGGGCCAGATGGTGACTGCGGCTGACGTAGGACGGAGGCCGTAGCCGTGGCCTCCTTTGGCGTAGAGGTGCATTTCCGCCGGAACTTTCGCCTGGGTCAGCGCCAGGTAGTAATAAAGGCTGTTTTCGACGCCAATCGGATCATCTTCAGTCTGCACCAGAAACGTGGGCGGAGTGTTGGCCGTGATTTTCAGTTCCGGCGCCAGCGTGTAGCCCTGCTGTTTCTTGATCACGAGATAAGCCGGATAGATCAGCAGCGCGAAATCGGGTCGGCAACTTGTTTGATCGGCGTCATCCACGGGCTGGTAGGTGCGCCGATCAAAGTTATTGCTCAGTACCGCCGCAAGATTGCCGCCTGCGGAAAAGCCCAGCACGCCGATGCGATGCGGATCAATATGCCAGTCCTTCGCGTGATAGCGCACCAGGCCGACCGCGCGTTGCGCATCCTGTAAGGGGGCTGTGTAAGGAGGCGCTCCCGGGCGGGAAGGCACACGATATTTCAGAAGCACGCAGGTGATTCCGATGGAATTGAGCCAGCGGCAAACCTCCGTTCCTTCCAGATCCATGGCCAGGATGCGATAGCCGCCGCCCGGAAAAACCACCACCGCCGAACCTGTATTTTTGTCCTTCGACGGATTATAGATTGTGATCGTTGGATTGCTGACGTTCGTCAGGCGGATTATCCGCTTCCCAGCCACTAAGCCATCGCTGGGTTTCGTTGCATCGTGTTCCGGCCCGAGGTTTCCCGTCTCGCCTGGCGCTCCATGAGGCCAAAGGGTGATGGTAAGATGCTGTGAAACCGGCGCCCCGCGCAACGGCTTTATCAGCATGAAAGCTATCAAAGCTCCTGCAAGAATCAGAAACTGGAACTTTCGCAACATGGAAACCTCACTTTTCAAAATGACTCGACACCTGTTCTGCGGCTGGTGAACGCGCGCAAACAAAGGACGGATTGTATCACTGGTCTGCGCAGAGTTTTGAAAAGAAGTTGCCGAGGATTGCGTAGAGGCAATGACGAGGCTGGCGGCGCCAGGCCTCTGCGCCTGTCAGTCAGGGGTTATAATTCCTTGCGTAATTGTTCTTAGAGACGCGAAAGAGCGGCAGCATATTGCCCGCTCGATAATCTTGTTCCCAGGAGGCAAGCTTGATGAGAGAGAATTCTGTTTCCCGGCGGACATTCCTGAAAGAAGCTGGCGGCAGGGCGGGGCTTGCAGTTGCTTATGCCGCAGTGGGTGGCGCAAGCGGAGGCGCAGCCCAAGACGCACGGCGACGAACCCTGCGGTTAGGCGGCCCGATCTTCACAAAATCCGATGATCCGGCTGAATTGGCGCAGGCGCATCGCAATCTGGGTTACCGCGCGGCTTATGCCCCGGATGTAAAGCTCACGGATAAAGATCGGATTCGAGTCATCATTAAAGAATTTGCGGCGCGTGATGTGGTGATCGCCGAAGTGGGAGCCTGGGTGAACATGATGGACCCCAATGCCGAAAAGCGCGCAAAGAACATGGCTTACGTCCAGGAACGGCTGGCGCTTGCAGACGAACTCGGCGCGCGCTGTTGTGTGGATATTGCAGGCTCCTATGATCCGAAGGTATGGTTCGGTCCCAATCCGAAGAACATCAGCCAGACATTCATTGACGCAACGGTGGAAAATTGCCGCAAGTTGATCGACGCGGTGAAGCCCACCCGAACCCGGTTTTCCATCGAGATGATGCCGTTCAATTTCCCCACGGGGCCGGACGATTACCTCAAGCTCATCAAGGCTGTGGATCGCAAGGGATTCGCCGTTCATCTGGATGTATGCAATGTGATGAACAGCCCGGAGCGGATGTACCATAACGGCGCTGTTATCCGAGAATGCTTCAGAAAATTGGGACGCTGGATTGCTTCCTGCCACGCGAAGGATTTGAAGTGGGAGGAGTACGTGCAGGTTTGCCTGCGGGAAGTTATCCCCGGCCGGGGTGACATTGATTACAGGACCTATCTCGAATGTCTTTCTGAACTACCCGATGACGTGCCGCTCATGCTTGAACACTTGAAGACCGCAGAAGAGTATGCGGAAGGACGACGTTATATTGAGGGTATGGCGCGGTCGCTTGGGCTATCGTTCGGCGCGACGGCTTAGGAACGCTACGCGGGGCCTTTCAGTCGGCCGTTCCCATTCGGGGCCAACACATGACGTGCTGGAGCGCGGCGGAAATATCCCGCAAGTTGATCGAAGAAGACGTAGACAACCGGCGTGGTATAGAGCGTCATCGCCTGGCTGAGGATCAGCCCGCCGACGATCGCGATTCCGAGTGGGCGGCGGAACTCATAGCCCATGCCGGAGGAGATCGCCAGGGGCAGGGCTCCGAAGAGCGCCGCCATGGTTGTCATCATGATCGGGCGAAAGCGCAGCAGGCAGGCCTCGTAGATGGCGTCGAGAGCGGGTTTGCCTTCTTCGCGTTCCGCGATCAACGCGAAGTCAATCATCATGATGGCGTTTTTCTTCACAATGCCGATCAGGAGAATGATTCCTACGAGCGCAATCACGCTCAGCTCCACGCGAAAGAGCAAAAGAGCCAGAATGGCCCCCACTCCCGCTGACGGCAATGTGGAGAGAATGGTGAGCGGATGGATATAGCTTTCGTAAAGGATGCCCAGAACGATGTAAACGGTGAGGAGGGCCGCCGCCACCAGGAAAGGTTCGTTAGCAAGCGAAGACTGAAAAGCGGCTGCCGTACCCTGAAAGCTGGCATGGATCGTTGAAGGCATGCCAATTTCTCGCTGGGCCGCATCCACCGCATCAACAGCCTGACCCAGCGAGACACCCGGCGCCAGATTGAAAGAGAGCGTGATGGCGGGAAATTGTCCCAGATGGCTTACGGTGAGCGTGGCCGGGCCGGTATCAAAGTGTGCAAAGGCGCTGAGCGGCGTCTCAGCGCCGGTATTGGAGCGGATATAGATATTCTTGAGCGCATCCGGACTCTGCGAATAGCGCGGATCAACCTCCATCACCACATGGTACTGATTTAACTGCGTATAGACAGTTGAGACCTGGCGCTGCCCGAAGGCGTCATAAAGCGTGCTGTCGATGACCTGGGGACTTACACCCAGGCGGGAAGCGGTATCGCGGTCGATGACGACGCCCGCTTCCAGACCGTGACTCTGCTGGTCGGACGCCACGTCACGCAGTTCCGGCAGCGTCTGCAACTTGGCCATCACCTTCGGCGCCCACCGGTTCAGTTCTTTCAGGTCTTCATCTTCCAGCGTGTACTGGAACTGGGTGCTGGTGAAATGCCCGCCTACGCGGATATCCTGCTCGGCCTGAAGATAGAGAGTGGCGCCTGCAATATGGGAGGCTTTGCGCCGGATGCGGGCAATCACCTGCTGCGCCGTCACTTTTCGTTCGCTCATGGGTTTAAGAGCGATGAACATGCGCCCGGTGTTCACGCTGCTCCCTCCGAAGCCTCCCCCCACAAAGCTTTCAACAGCGTCCACTGCCGGGTCGCTCATCACAATTTTTACGAACTGTTCCTGCTTCTTGCGAAGCGCGTCGAAGGAAATATCCTGTGAAGCTTGAACGACCGCGCCAATGCGCCCGATATCCTGTTGCGGGAAGAAGCCCTTGGGCACCACCACAAAGAGATAAATGTTCAAGGCAACTGTCAGCAGGGTGATGGTGAGCACCAGCGCCCGATTATCCAGCACCCATCGGAGGGTAATGCGATAAAGCGCCAGCATGCCCTGGAAACCGCGTTCCATCACTCGATAAAGGAACCCATGACGAAGTCCCTGCTGCGGGCGGAGGAAACGGGAACACAACATGGGCGTCACGGTCAGCGAAATGAGCAGGGAAAGCAGCACGGCCACGCTCAGCGTGACGGCGAACTCGCGGAAGAGACGCCCCACAATGCCGCGCATCAGCAGAATGGGAATGAAAACTGCCACCAGAGAGGCGCTCATCGAAAGGACCGTAAACCCGATTTCACGCGCGCCCTGCAAGGCGGCGCGAAATGCGTCCCATCCGGATTCCAGATATCGGGTGATGTTTTCAATCACCACGATGGCGTCGTCCACCACAAAGCCGGTGGAAATGGTGAGGGCCATGAGCGAGAGGTTATCGATGCTGTAGCCCAGCAGGTACATGACGCCGAACGTCCCGATCAGCGAGAGGGGCACGGCGACGCTCGGAATCAAGGTGGACCAGGCATCTCGCAAAAAGGCAAAGACGACGAGCACCACCAGCACCACCGCGATGAAGAGCGTAATTTCGACATCGCGAACTGAAGCGCGGATGGTTTGAGTCCGGTCGAGCGTTACGGTCATGTTAATGGTGGAGGGGATCGACGCCCGTAGTTCGGGCAGAATCTCCCGCACTCCATCCACCGTGCGGATGATGTTCGCCCCCGGCTGCCGGAACATCACGAGCATCACCGCGGCCTGTCCGTTGGCGGAACCGCCAGTATGCAGGTCCGCCACGGAATCCACCACGTCGGCCACGTCCTTCAGGCGCACGGGCGCGCCATTCTGATAACTGATAATCAGAGGGCGGTATTGGACGGCCTGAAAGAGTTGGTCCGTTGCGCCGATGTTCCAGGTGAGTTCCCTGCCGCTCAACTGGCCTTTGGGACGAAATACATTGACCGCCTGCAGGGCAGTTCGCAGTTGCTCAAGCCCGATGCCATAGTGATCGAGCGCCCGGGGATTAGCTTCCACGCGCACCGCAGGCTGCGAGCCGCCGCCCACAAAGACCTGGCCGATCCCTTCCACCTGCGAGACCCGCTGCGCCAGAATTGAATCCGCAACGTCATACATTGCTCCGCGCGAAACCTTATCCGAAGTCAGAGAGATGATCATGATGGGCGCATCGGCAGGATTCGATTTGCGATATCTCGGCTTCATCGGCAGGTCGGCGGGCAACTGGCTGGAAGCGGCATTGATGGCTGCCTGAACGTCCCGCGCTGCGGCATTGATGTCGCGGCTGAGGTCGAATTGCAGAACAACTGAGGTGGATCCCTGAGAGCTGGTCGATGTCATCTCCGTTAAGCCGGAGATGCGGCCAAACTGCCGCTCCAAAGGCGTTGCGACGCTGGAGGCCATCGTTTCCGGGCTCGCCCCGGGCAACTGCGCGGAAACGCTGATTGTCGGGAAGTCGACTTCCGGAATGGGCGCCACGGGGAGCAGGCGGTAACCTACAATCCCGCCCAGAAGCAGGGCAAGGGCAAGAAGCGAAGTGCCGACCGGACGGCGGATGAACGGCTCGGAAATGCTCATAGGCGTCCTTCAAGCGGCTCAGGGGACGGTGGAACAGAGGAAGCGGCTCCTCGGAAACGCCGGGCAAGCCGGTCAAAGAAGAGATAGACCACCGGTGTCGTATAGAGCGTCAGGACCTGACTCAGCAACAGCCCGCCGATAATCGTGATGCCGAGAGGCCGGCGCAGTTCAGCTCCCATCCCTGAAGCCAGGGCCAGCGGCAGCGCGCCCAGCAGAGCGGCCATCGTAGTCATCATGATGGGGCGGAAGCGGATTAAGGACGCGTCGTAAATGGCTTCAAGCGGAGGTTTCTGTTCCTGCCGCTCGCCCTCCAGGGCGAAGTCAATCATCATGATGGCGTTCTTCTTCACAATGCCGATCAGCAAAATGACGCCAATCAGCGCGATGACGCTGAATTCGGTGTGGAAAAGAAGCAAGGCCAGCAACGCGCCGACTCCTGCTGAAGGGAGAGTCGAAAGAATCGTAAGCGGATGAATGTAGCTTTCGTAAAGCACCCCCAGCACGATATAGACGGTGATCAGAGCGGCCAGGATGAGGAGCGGCTCATTGGCTAATGAGGCCTGGAAAGCCGCCGCTGTTCCTTGAAAGCTGGCCTGAATGGAGGCAGGCACGCCCATTTCCTGCTTCGCCTGATTGATGGCATCGACGGCCTGGCTCAGGGAAGCCCCCGGGGCAAGGTTAAAGGAGAGCGTAACTGCCGGAAACTGTCCCTGGCGGTTCACTTCGAGCGAGGTGGTCGAAGGCTCAATGTGGGCGATTGCGCTCAGAGGCACTTCAGAGCCGCTGATAGAATTGACATAAATACTCTTTAACGCATCGGGGTTTTGCTGGAAATTGGGGGCGACCTCCAACACCACATGATATTGATTGAACTGGGTAAAGATAGTTGAAATCTGCCGCTGGCCGAAAGCATCATAGAGCGTGTTATCGATGGCTGCCGGGGTAATCCCCAGGCGGCTGGCCGTATCGCGGTCAATGACCAACTGGGTTTGAAGCCCATGAGTCATCTGGTCAGTCGCTACGTCCCGCAATTCAGGCAGGGTTTCAAGCTTGGCCGCCAGCCGTGGCGCCCAGCTATTCAATTCGTCGGCGTTTGCGTCTACCAGGCTGTATTGAAATTCGGTGCGGCTGACGCGGTCATCAATGGTAATATCCTGCACCGGCTGCATATAAAGCGTGATGCCGTGCACCTGCGCGAGCTTGGGCTGCAAACGCCGGATAACTTCTGAAGCGCTGGCCTTGCGCTGATCGATGGGTTTCAGCGTGATTTGGATGCGGCCGCTGTTCATCGTCATGTTGGTTCCATCCACGCCGATGAATGAGGAAACATTTTCGACATCCGGATCTTGCAGGATGACGTCAACCAGCGCCTGCTGCCTTTGGGCCATCTGATCGAATGAAACCGTTTCAGGGGCCTCTGAAGTTCCCTGAATGACGCCTGTATCCTGAACCGGGAAAAAGCCTTTGGGGACAATCACATAGAGATAGAGTGTGAAGACCAGCGTGCCAGCCGTAATCAGCAGGACGGCGGTCTGATGGCGCAGCACCCAGCGCAAGGATTTGCCGTACCAGGCGATGGCGGCATCAAAGACTTTCTCCGAAGAGCGGAAGAATCGGCCCTGCTCCGCTTCCGGATGGTAGCGGAGGAGCTTGGCGCACATCATCGGAGTAAGGGTTAAGGACACGATGGCTGAGAAGATGATGGTGACCGCCAGCGTGATAGCGAACTCGCGGAACATGCGGCCCACGATGTCGCCCATGAACAGAAGCGGAATCAGCACAGCAATCAATGAGACGGTCAGGGAGAGAATCGTAAAGCCGATCTGCTTGGCCCCTTTAAGCGCCGCTTCGAGCGGCGAATCACCTTGCTCGACGAAACGTGAAATGTTTTCGATCATGACGATGGCATCATCAACCACAAAGCCTGTTGAAATGACCAGGGCCATGAGCGAAAGGTTATCGAGGCTGAAGCCGAGCAGGTACATCACTCCAAAGGTCCCAACCAGCGAAAGCGGCACGGCAATGCTGGGAATAACCGTTCCGGAGAGGGTGCGCAGGAAAAGGAAGATGACCAGGATCACCAATCCCACGGTCAACGCGAGCTCAAATTTCACGTCTCGGACCGACGCGCGGATGGTTTGCGTCCTGTCGGTGAGAACGCGAACGTGGACAGAGGAAGGCAGAGCGGCTTCGAGCCGTGGAAGTAAACTTTTGATCCGGTCTACCACGCTGATGATATTGGCGCCAGGCTGGCGCTGAACGTTCACCACAACCGCTGGAGTCTTATCCATCCACGCGGCTTGCTGGTCATTTTCCGTCCCGCTAACAACGTGGGCGACGTCCTGAACCCGCACTGGCGAGCCATTCCGGTAGGCGATGATGATGGGGCTATAATCGGGCGCTGAGACCAGTTGATCATTGGCGTTAATCGTGTATGCCAGCCGCGGTCCTTGCAGGGTCCCCTTGGCTTGGTCGACGTTCGCCGCCGCAAGGGAGGTTCGCAGGTCTTCCAGGCTCAGCCCATAACTGGCGAGAACGGTCGGATTGGCCTCAATGCGCACCGCCGGCCGCTGCCCGCCGCTGATCGAGACAAGCCCCACGCCCAGGACCTGAGAGATTTTCTGGGCGAGCGTGGTATCTGCCAAGTCTTCGATTTTGGGCAGAGGCAGCAAAGGGGAGGTGAGACCGAGCGTAAGAATCGGGGCATCGGCCGGGTTCACCTTGCTGTAAACGGGCGGGTTGGGGAGGTCTTGAGGCAGGTACGTGCTGGCGGCATTCATAGCCGCCTGAACTTCCTGCTCGGCGATGTCGATATCCTCATCCAAAACAAATTGGAGCGTAATCTGTGAAGCGCCGAAGGAGCTGGTGGAGGTCATTTCCTTCAGTCCGGGCACCTCGCCAAACTGCCGCTCAAGGGGGGCGGTTACCAGGGCGGCCATCACGTCAGGGCTTGCGCCCGGATAGAACGTCAGCACCCGGATGGTCGGATATTGAACCTCCGGAAGCGCCGAAACGGGCAACTGCGTGTAAGCGGCGAAACCGGCCAGCAGAATAGCTGCCATCAACAGCGAGGTTGCAACGGGCCTGAGGATAAAAATGCGGGAGAGGTTCACGAACTTTGCTCTCCAGATGAATGGGTTGTGTGAGGCGTTTGGGGGGTAACATGACTGCCGACGTGCAGCTTGTCCTGGCCGTCGGTCACTACGATTTCCCCGGGCTGAAGTCCGGAACTGAGAACCACATAGTTACCCTGTGTCATCTCGGCACGTACAGAACGTTCCTCAACCGTGCGGTCAGGACGCACGACAAAGACAAAGTCGCCTTGAGTGCCATGCTGAAGGGCTGCCGCCGGGATCACGGTGGCGTTGCGCAAAACTTCGGTCTCGATGTGAATATTCACAAATTCGTTGGGAAACAGCGACTCATCCTGGTTCGAAAATTTTGCCTTGAGGCGCAGGGTTCCGGTGGTCTGATTAATGAGATTATCGGTGGCAAGCAGCGTTCCGCTCGCAATTTTGTGGACATCCGAGCGGTCATAAGCATCCACGTGGAAAGATTCTCCGCGGCGGAGACCGCGAAGGACCGGAGTTAACTGTTCCTCCGGCAGCGTGAAAATGACTGCGATGGGTTGCATCTGGGTGATCACCAGAATGCCTGTCGAGGGCTGCACGATATTTCCCACGTCAACCATCCGCAAGCCTACTTTCCCGGATATAGGCGCTGTAAGCTGGCAGTAGGTGAGATTCAGTTGAGCGTTGGCAATTTGCGCTTTATCCGCCGCGAGCGATCCCTGGAGTTGCCCCACAAGCGCCTGCTGAGTG
>DATGKJ010000354.1:0-7010 GCA_035294685.1 Terriglobia bacterium
AAATCCGCCACTTTTTCCGTGACGGGCGATTACGCTTACGGACTGCTCGCCTCGGAAATCGGCGTGCATCGGCTGGTGCGAATCTCGCCATTCGATGCAGCCAAGCGGCGGCACACTTCCTTCGCCTCCGTGTTTGTGAGCCCGGAGATTGATGAGAATATCGAAATTGAGATCAAGCCGGAAGACATCAAGGTGGAAACTTATCGGTCAACCGGCGCAGGCGGCCAGCACGTCAATACGACGGACTCGGCCGTGCGCATCATTCATCTCCCCACCGGCGTCATCGCCACCTGCCAGAACGAGCGCTCACAACATCGCAACCGTGATATGGCCATGAAAATTCTGCGCTCAAAACTTTACGAGCTTGAGCTTGAGAAGCGGCGGGAAGAATCCAAAAAACTGGAAGAGATGAAGGGTGAGATCGCTTTTGGCAATCAGGTGCGTTCTTACGTGCTCCACCCTTATCGACTGGTGAAAGATCACCGCACAAAATTCGAGATGGGCGATGCGGATCGCGTCCTTGATGGAGACATCGATCCCTTTATCAAGGCTTATCTTTTATCCCATCGTGCCGCGACCGTGAGAGCCTGATCAGGTTGCGCTGCACGATCGCGGAACGCTCACGACCTTGCGCATCGACCGCTTTGCTCAATAAGCTTGGCGACAAGGCTTGTCCATCCTGTCTGATGACTCGCGCCCAGCCCCTGTCCTGTGTCGCCATGAAAATACTCATAGAAGAGTATCCAGTCACGCCAGAAGGGATCTTTCTGAAACTTCTCACCGCGACCATAAACCGGCCGGAAGCCATCCGATTCTCGCAAAAAGATGCTGATCAGCCGGCGTGAGAGTTGCATACTGATCTCCCACAGGTCGACGCTCTTCCCGGAACCTGTGGGGAATTCCACCTTGAGCGAATCGCGATAATACCAATGGAATTTCTGCAACGACTCGATCATGAGGAAATTCACCGGAAACCAAACCGGCCCGCGCCAATTGGAGTTGCCTCCGAACATCCCCGTCGTGGATTCAGCAGGATCGTAGCTGACACGGTGCTCGTAATCATCCAGTTGAAGGACGTAGGGATGAGCCTGATGGTATTTTGAAAGCGCCCGGATGCCGTAAGGTGAAAGGAATTCCGACTCATCCAGGGCATAGCGCAACACTCGCTCCAGACGCTCGCGGTTTACCAGCGAAAGCAGCCTGCGCGACCCTTTTTCAGTCTTCATGCTGTCATCCACATGTTGCGCCATGAGCGGTTTGTGGTCCAGAAACCACTGCATACGCCGCTTGAAGCCCAGCAACCGGTCCACGTCTTCCGGCTCGAGCGTCATCACTCCGAAAAGCGGAATCAGTCCCACCATGGAGCGCACCTTGAGCGGACAACTGGCGGAGTTGGGAAGATGCAGCACATCATAATAGAAGCCGTCATGCTCATCCCAGAGCGGGATGCCCTCGCCGCCCAGGTCGTTCATTGCATGAGCGATCAAGACAAAATGCTCGAAGAATTTGCTGGCTACGTCCTCGTAAACGGGGTCAATCGAAGCCAGTTCCATGGCAATATCGAGCATGTTCAGGCAAAACATGCCCATCCAGCTGGTTCCATCGGACTGTTCGATGTGTCCGCCCATCGGCAGCTTCGCAGAACGGTCGAAGACGCCGATGTTATCAAGCCCCAGAAATCCGCCTTCAAAAACATTCATGCCTTCCGGGTCCTTGCGATTCACCCACCAGGTGAAGTTCAGGAGAAGCTTGTGAAAGACTCTTTCCAGAAAGGCAAAATCAGCCTTGCCGCGAATACGCTGCTCGATCTTATAGACCCGCCACGCAGCCCAGGCATGGACCGGCGGATTCACGTCGCTGAAATTCCACTCGTAGGCGGGCAGTTGTCCGCTGGGATGCATATACCACTCGCGGAGGAACAGAATGAGTTGTTCCTTCGCATAATCCGGATCAATGAGTGCCAGCGTAATGCAATGGAACGCCAAATCCCAGGCGGCATACCAGGGATACTCCCACTTGTCCGGCATGCTGATGACATCGGAATTGTAAAGATGCGACCAGTTATGATTGCGTCCGTTCCGACGTTCGGGCGGAGGCGGCGGCATGGCAGGGTCGCCCTCCAGCCACGTCTTCACATCATATTGGTAGAATTGCTTGTTCCAGAGCAGTCCCGCGAAGGCCTGCCGCTGAATGCTTCGACAATCCGGCGTAACATTCCTGGGCAGGCGCAACGCATAGAATTCATCGGCCTCCGCAATCCGCTGCCGGAACATTGACTCAAATCCATCGCCCAACATGCCTGCGGAAGGCGCCTGGTTGGTGAAGCGCATTCGGATCGCAACGCTCCCGCCCGGCTGAACGAGCAGATTATAATCCGCCGCCATCTTGGTGCCCTCCTGCGCTGGATTTACAGCCTTCAGGTCACCGCGAATGATGTATTCGTGAAAGGCATCTTTAACATAAGGACTATGATTCTCAAATCCGTAGAGTTGCTTGAAGTTGGTCTCGTTTTCGGTAAAAAGCAAGGGAGGCGATCCCTCAAACACCAGCCAGCGTTTGCCATAATAGCCATGCTCGGCTTCGAGCACCGCCATGCCATCCGAGCCCTCTCCAGCAGCTAGCCGGGGTTTTCGGTCATCCCACCCCCATGACCACGTATTGCGAAACCACAAGGTGGGCAACAAATGGAGAGGGGCCGCTTCCGGCCCTCGATTGAACACCGTGATACGGATCAGGAGATCCTCAAACGTCAGCTTGGCATATTCCATGAAGATGTCGAAGTAGCGGTTCTCATTAAAGATGCCCGTATCCATCAACTCAAATTCCGGGTCCAGCTTGGTGCGGCGCAGGTTTTCTGCCCGTAATCGGGCATACGGGAATTCGGCTTGAGGATACTTATAAAGATATTTCATGTAAGAGTGAGTGGGCGTGGAGTCCAGGTAGAAGTAATACTCCTTAACGTCTTCGCCGTGATTGCCTTCATGACCGCTCAGGCCAAAGAGCCGTTCCTTCAGAATGGGATCGCGTCCGTTCCAGAACGCCGGCGCAAAGCAGATGAACTGATGCCGGTCACAAATGCCTCCGATTCCGTCCTCTCCCCAGCGGTAAGCCCGCGAGCGCGCAATATCATAGGGGAAATAGTCCCAGGCGTCTCCGTTGGCGCTGTAGTCCTCCCGAACGGTAGACCACTGCCTCTCGCTCAAATAAGGCCCCCAGCGCTTCCAATGCACCCGGCGCTGACGGGCTTCCTCCAGACGTCTCTCTTCCTCGGTCATTCACCGACTCCTTTAAACGCCTCATGATCCGTGGCGAGGTGGACCAAAAGCAGCATGTTACTCGAGGCTGTCGGATTACGCCACCTGAAAACGAACGGACTTTGGTTATAATCAGGAACTGGCTTGCGAACAGACGATTGTGGCCGATATCCCTGGCCAAATTTCGATTGAGGAGCTTTCACCCATGAGCGATCCCCACGCTTCACATCCGCCACTGCGCAGCCGCGAGTGGTTTGGACCCAACGATCTTCGCGCCATGACCGCGCGCGCCTATCTGCGCGCGGAAGGTCTCACCGGCAGTTTTTTCGACGGGCGCCCGGTGGTCGGCATTTGCAATTCATGGAGCGAACTCACCACCTGCAATGCTCACTTGCGTCAAGTGGCGGAAGCTGTAAAACGCGGCGTTCTGGCTGCGGGCGGACTTCCGTTGGAATTCCCCACTATCTCCCTGGGCGAAACACTGATGAAGCCGACCACCATGCTCTATCGCAACCTGATGGCGATGGACGTGGAGGAATGCATCCGCGCTTACCCGCTTGACGCCGTGGTGTTGCTCTGCGGTTGCGACAAGACCACGCCCGCGCAAATCATGGGCGCAGCAAGCGCCGACGTGCCCGCCATCGTCGTTCCAGGCGGGCCGATGCTGCGCGGCATGTGGAAAGGCAAGCCGATTGGCTCCGGGACAGACACCCGCCGTTTCTGGAATGGGAAAAGAGCGGGCGAGATTACGGATGAAGAGTGGTGTGAGATTGAGCGCTGCATCTCGCGCAGCGCGGGTCACTGCATGGTGATGGGCACAGCCTCCACCATGACCAGCATGGCGGAAGCGCTGGGGATGACCTTACCCGGCGCGGCCAACATTCCGGCGGCGGATTCAAGGCGTTACGCCATCGCCGAAGAAAGCGGTCGCCGCGCGGTTGAGATGGCCCGCGAAGACCTGCGCCCTTCGCAAGTTCTCACCCTCGAAGCCTTCGAGAACGCCATCCGCGCCGATATGGCCATCGGCGGTTCAACCAACGCCATCATCCATCTCGTCGCCATTGCTGGCCGTGTCGGCATCCCGTTGCCGCTCGAAGTGTTTGATGAAATCTCGCGCACAACGCCTTTCATTACCAATATCAAGCCTTCCGGCGCTTACCTGATGGAAGACATGTATTACGCAGGCGGCTTGCCTGCCGTCCTGAAAGAGTTAAGCCCTCTGCTGCGCCTTAATGCGCTGACCGTGACCGGAAAGACCATGGGTGAGAACATTACGCAAGCCGAGTGCTTCAATCGGGAGGTCATCAAACCACTCAGTCAGCCTCTTTACCCGGAAGGCGGCACGGTGATTCTGAAAGGAAACCTCGCCCCTCACGGAGCAGTAATCAAACAGACAGCAGCTTCGCCGCACCTTCAAAAACACAAGGGCCGCGCCATTGTCTTCGAGAACTATGAAGATATGATGGCGCGTGTGGACGATCCCAAGCTCAATGTCGATGAAAACTGTGTTCTGGTCCTGAAGAGCGCAGGCCCCAAGGGCGCGCCGGGCATGCCCGAATGGGGCGATATGCCGATTCCGGAAAAGCTGTTGAAAGCTGGCATCTCGGACATGGTGCGCATCAGCGACGCGCGAATGAGCGGCACAGCTTACGGAACTGTTGTGCTGCACGTCTCGCCGGAATCAGCCGCTGGCGGCCCTCTGGCGCTTGTGAAGGAGGGCGATACGGTCGAGTTAGACGTTCACGGTCGCCGCCTGGAACTGCTGGTTCCCGAGGCCGAACTCAAAAAACGGCGGGCAGCATGGACTCCTCCCCAGCCTCATTATCAGCGCGGCTATGGAAAGATGTTCCTGGAACATATCCTCCAGGCGCACGAAGGTTGCGACTTTGATTACCTTCGCAAGGTCTAAGCACAGGCATTTTCGAGCTCACGGGCTGTTTACTGATAATAGAACTGGCGCTCAGAGTCTAGTTACTTATTAGATATGATTTACGTAAAATCAGCTTGTGTGCTAAAGTTTGGGTATCGTGAAGGGTATGAAGAAGTGTCCAGCGTGCGGTTCCTCCCGAAACACAAAGTCTCCTAGCGGGCGACATCTGATCTGTATGGATTGCCAGCGGATCATTCTGCGCGAGGAAGTGGGGCGTCCTCGGCGACGGCAGGCGAGCATCCCTCCTCATCGGCCCCATAAAGTTGAGTCTGTACCTGAATCGTAGGTCTGAGTTCAGCTCATTTCTCAGCGGAAAGGCAGCCAGGCTTTGTCTCTCGGCATGAAGGCGGAGTGTATACGCTTCGTTGGGGGGCGTATACCGGCTTTGTTTGCTATTCCGCATTCCGCGCAGCAGCCTGAAAAGCCCTTGCAGCCGGTGAGCTGACGCGCAAATCCTCAGGCTCTGGCAGAGCGCGCGGCCTGAGTAGCCATCTCTCTGGTAGCCCTTAAACTTTTCACAGCATCATAGGTGGGCAGATACTCCATCGCCGCATAGTGGCGATAGTTCAATTGGGCAAGCTTCTTGAAGATGTTTCGATAATCAATCTCTCCAGTCCCCGGCTCGTGACGCCCGGGAACATCGGCAATGTGCACGAGACCTACAAGATCGATGTTCTTTTCCAGTTTTTCAATCAGATTCCCCTCGGCAATCTGCTCGTGATAGAAGTCATAAAGAAACTGCACCTGAGGGTGATTCACAGCCCTCATAATTTCAAAGCCTTCCGCAACAGAAGTGAGGTAGTAATGCGGATTCTCCTCCGGATCGATATTTTCCAATAGCAGCCTCACGTTCTTCCCTTCCACCACCTCCGCCGCGCGTTTAAGCCCCTCGATGCAACTCTGATGCTGCGCCTGGCGATCCAGCCCTGGCACGCGATTACCCGACATCACAATCAGCGACGGACATTCGAGTCTGTCCAGGATGGGCAGGATGTTACGCAGGTCAGCCAGGAACGCCTGGCGTTCTTCGGGATTCCCGATCCCATGCCGGAGGCCCGAGGTGCAGTCAAAATTGATGCCCAGCGCGCGCTTTCGGCGATTCACATTGGCGTATTCAGCATCAGACCAATTGTGGAACTCGCCGGTCAGCTCCACGTTGTGATACCCGGCCTCCGCAACTTTTTCCAGGCGCTCTTCAAACGGGAGTTGACGGAACACCGTCCACAGCATGATCGAGAACTTAAAGGGAATGCCGGATTCCTGATCTGCGCGTCCAGGGAACGGCTCAGGCAAGCCTTGTACCTGCGCCGCACGGGTGAATGCAGCGCTCCCCAGCGCCGCTCCGGCAAGCTTTCGCGCAAACGAACGTCGATTCATGGCTCAACCTTCAGGATGAGATTTGAATAAATGTCTGAAGCCGGTATCTTTGCATCAGAAGATTCCAAATTGCAACCATTATTCATCCTGAATCTCGTAGGTTGATTGACTTCGGCGGCAAAGACAGAGCATACTTTCTAACTTGGTTGTGGACAGCGTCTCATCTCCAGTATGTAACTGAAGCAGCGCCACCCAAGCCTATGCACACCACAGACCGCCCGATTGTTCAAATTTCTTTAGACCTCACTTCGATCGATGAAGCGTTAGACCATGCTCGAAAGGCCGTCCGCGCCGGCGTTGACTGGCTCGAAGCAGGAACGCCTCTGATTCTGGCCGAGGGCCTGCACGCCGTAAAGGCTTTGCGCCGCGAGTTCCCTAAGCATCCGATTGTGGCTGACCTCAAGACCATGGATGGAGGCTATTTGGAGGCCGAAATGATGGCCAAAGCC
>DATGKJ010000355.1:0-6782 GCA_035294685.1 Terriglobia bacterium
CGTTGTTGCTGGCGGCGGCAAAATAGCGAATGCCGAGCGCGTGAAGGATGGAAGGATAAGACCACGTATAACTTGGGACGTCTGTGATATTCACATAGTCGAATGGAATGTCTTGCTTTTGATGAAGACGATAACCGTAAAACATGGATCGAATCAGCTCTTCGAGCGTCGCGTAGCCGGTCAGGATGTTGGCGTATTGCGCGGGAATGCCAATCTTCTTCTGCCGGACCAGATCGAAAAAGAGCTTTTGCGCGGCAGCATTTCTGGAAGCCATGTAGTGCTGCACGATCCACGTGCCATCCAGACTCCAGCGCATTTCGGGCCTCTCCTGCATACTGCCGAGGAGCTTGTCGATATTCCGGTTGTGCACCTCGGTTACCTTGCCTCGGTAGTCGGTGAAGCCTACGTCCAGATGCTCGTGCGGAACAAGATAAAGAGTCCATTTGCGCTCAGGTTCAAGCGAAACTTCCTTTCTAAAGGTTTTGCCATTGGCTTGCAGGGTAAGCTCAGCCGTCGCGGGGCCGGAAAACTCGGGAACCGAAAACTCAAATTGCTGCTCGCCAAAATCCGGAGCGGTGGAAAGCTGCGCCTGGTATTCTTTCCCTCCTAACTTGAGGCGCATGTTTCCGCGACGCACTTTGTCGCTGAGAGTCGCAGTGACGCGGACGATCTCATCCAGCCCATTTCCGCTGGTGACATAGAAAACGGTGGGCGTCACGTCCAGGCGAGGCGAGCGGTTGGGGCTTTGCGAATCCTGCGTAAGCCGGAGCGCGTCATAGGTGAGCCACGAATCGCCGGGGCCATCCTGCGGGTGATCCAAAGCAGTGAGCGCCAGCTTGTTTTCTCCTGCGTGAAGCGCGGAGGTGGGTAAATCGATGGTGATCTGATCGGCGGCATAAATGGGCGACCAGAAGGCAGGGTCGCCCGGGTAATAGCTCAGCTTGGGATGAAAGTAGTAGACGCCGGTTTCGCCGTTGATTGAGACTTCAAGATGCGGCGTCCGAGGATTATAGAGCAGTGCGGAAATGATCAGTTGGTATGTCCCCTTGGGAGGCGAGCTCAGATTGAACAGGATCGTGTAGGGATGCGGTCGCATGCCCTGAGAATCATTTTCGGAACCCGGCTGGCGACTGGGCCAGTCCTTGGCGGCGCTGCGGCCGATGGTATAAACGGGATTATAGTTTGCATTCTGAGTCGGAGCTTGATGATTGAATTCATGCGAGGATTGATCAAATACGCCAATTTGCCAAACCGTGCGATCCCTCGCCAATGCGTAAGTCGCCGTCAGCAATATCAGCAAAATAAAAAAGAACGAGGCCATCCCACAAAAATTGAACCGACGATGCTTTCTTTGCCGCATTTGCACTCCTAACAAGGTTAGTTAAAAGCTCAGAAATTTAGCTTGACAATATAATTGATTATTGCTAAGAGGTAAAGCTGTACACGATTTTTAGTCATTATCGATAATGAATTGTGAGGAAAAGCGAAGCAAAGTTTGAAATCATCGAGCCGGTCAGCCTGAAGGATCTCGTTCTGAAGGCTATTCGAGAAGCCATCCTGGAAGGAAAGCTCTCACCGGGAGCGCGCATTGTTGAAAGTCAACTCAGCAAGCAGATGCAGGTAGCCCAGAACGTTGTCCGCGAGGCCCTGCAGGAATTGGAATTTCAAGGGCTTGTTGTCCGGCAGCCCAACAAGGGCACGTTTGTTACCGATCTGAGTCTGGAGGATTTAAAAGAGATCTATCGCCTCCGCATGGAGCTGGAAGGGTTCGCGGCGAAGCTGGCACGGGAAGCCGGAAGGCCCAACAGCGACGATGTGCGCCGGCTTGAGCAGGCGCTCGATGAGATGCAGGCGGGCGCCGAGGGCGATTTCATTCAGTTTTCGCGGGCTGATTTGCGGTTTCACGAAGTCATCTGGGGCATGTCGGGCAATCGCTTTGTGGAGCGGGCCCTTCGAACGATTGTCACACCGCAATTTGCCTATGTTTTAATTCAGCGGTTTCGCTACACCCATTTGGATCTGCCCGCAGTGGTGGCGCAGCATCGGGATATTTTGAAGACGCTTCAAACCGCTGATGCCGAGAGGTGCCAGCAGTATATCCGGGATGTGACCGCGGATTTCTGGCGCCAGATTGAGCAAAGCGTTGCTCGACCGGATTGAGACGAAGAGTTTGGGGAATCGAGGAAATTTTGGATTTCATCGACCTCTGACTGACACCCTCCCCTTAGCGCATACGTGGCAGACCTCTCCGGAATGCCATGTATGCGCATTTTTTTGCCGCCAGAAGAAAATAGTCATCGCTTCTCTCCGTTTCAGGCGCTTTCTGCGTGGCCGGGTTTCCCTGGCTCCTGCTACACTCAGAAAGGCTATGTGTGGTCGGCGTTATGGCGTCCTTCTTTTTATCGTCTCATCCATTCTGCTTCCGGGGGCAGTCGGCTCATCGTGGGCGCAAACGCAAAGCCTGACGCCCGCGCAGCAGAAGGCGGATAGCGCCTATCAGGAGGGCATGAGGCTGTTGCGACAAAGGCAATATGCGGAAGCCCTGGGACGATTTAAGGAGGTTGAACAATTCACTCCGCATCTGCCGCAAGGGTACACGGGAGAAGGGATCAGCCTGGCTTTGATGGGGAAACCTGAACAGGCGGTTGCCGCGCTGCACAAGGCGCTGGAAATTGATCCCACTTACTGGGTGGCGCGCAGGGAATTGGGAATTATCGAATGGCAGTTGAACAGGAGGGATGAGGCGGCCAAAGACCTGGCCCAGGTGGCGAAATTGTTTCCGGATGATCCTTCAGTGAACGTCATTCTGGGGGAGTATCAGTTCGAGAATAAGAATTATGCGCAGGCGAACGAGTTGTTTTCAAAGTCCTCGGCTCAGGTGGCCACAAGCCCCCGGCTTTCTCTGATGGCCGCGCAAGCGCTGATCAAGACAGGGCAATTCCAGAAGGCGGCCGCGAGCCTGGAGGCTTTAAACCTGGCTCCAGGCCTCACTCCGCAACAGCGATTTCAGATTGCCTGGCTCCTGGGCGAGGCCAAGGATTATCCCAAAGCGATTCAGGCGTTCAATGCGCTGCCGCGAGATTTCAGCGATCCCTTCGGGCGAGGGTATGGCCTTGCGCTTGCTTACTATGAGAGCGGCCAGTACGCGGAGTGCGTCAAAAGGCTTTCCGGGCTTGAGGCGCAAGGGATGACTCGCCCGGAGCTTTTCAGTCTGCTGGGCGCGGCGGAAGAAAAGAGCGGCCATACGCTCCAGGCCTATGACGCTTTCCGCAAGGGCATTTATCGATTTCCGCATGATGATGAGAATTACCTGAATATCTCGACGCTCGCCGTCCAGCACTTCAATTACGATGTGGCGTTGCAGGTGCTAGGCTCAGGAATCCGGGAGATTCCTAACGATTACAAGCTCTTTCTGACGCGCGGCGTGGTTTACACGCTTCGCAAAGAACTGGTGAAAGCGCAGGCTGATTATGAAAAGGCGCTGGCTCTTGCGCCCCAGGAGAGCAGCGCTTACGTGTCATTGGGAATTTGCTTCATGGATCAGGACCGATATGCGGAGGCCGCGCAGATTTTTCGGCAGGGCATCCGGAAACAGGCGAAGGACGTGTTGCTTTACTATTTTCTTGCGGATTCCCTCTTTCGCCAGGGTATCACCGCTTCATCGTCATCCTATCAGGAGGCGTTCGGCGCAGTTCAAAAGAGCATAACCCTCGATCCAAATTTTGCGTATGCGTATCTCCAACGGGGCAGATTGGAGCTTATTCGCAATCAGACGGACGAAGCCATCCGAGACCTTGAGCGCGCGCGGCAATTAGCGCCCGATTCCCTGACGATTCTCTATCAGTTAGGCGTCGCTTATCGCAAGGCAGGTCGGAAGAACGAAGCTGAAAAATTGTTTGCCCGCGTGAGCGAGGCAAGCAAAGAGGAAGCGGCCCAATTCCGCAAAGGCAAGCTCATGGAAATTATGGTCACGCTCTCGAATAACGGGGCGGGTTCGCCATGAGACGAGAGACAAGTGACGAGAGACAAGAGGGCCGGATGCGATCTTGGCGCGTCATTCAGCGCTGGCCACTGCCTTTCGGTAGCTTGTTCATGAATTCCACTTGCCGCTCCCTTTGCGCCCTGGCGTCTTTGCGAGAGGCTGTTGTCTTTTTGCCCCATCGGGCACTTAACGGTTGCGGTCAGGCTTGATTAGAATTAGGCTATTATAGTAGCCTAATATAGGGAGATGCTCCTGGCCGTCTCACTGGAGCCCATCGGGCGTCGCAAGGAAGGCGGCGAAAGACCCGGTTGCATATTAACAAACAGAAAAGAATAGACTTAGCTGCAAAATCGGGAAATTGTTCGTCATTCAATGACATGGAATTAGTGCGTCGGAGCGCATGGCCATGTGCCCTTGCTACTCGATCCGGAAGCATCATCGCGGGTTTCGCTCTAGGGGTTGTAATCGCAATGGGCGCGGGCCGGGCGATGGCGGAGCAAGGGGGCTGCGGCGCTTTGTTGGAGCAAGCCCAGCAGTTGCTCGAACGCCAGGACTCTGAGCAGGCAAGAAAGATGATTCAATCAGCCATTCCGAAATGTCCGGGAAATGCGCAAGCCTATAGCCTGCTGGGCATCAGTTATGATCAACAGAATCTTTATATCGAGGCTGAGAAGGCATATCAGAAGGCTATTGCCTTGGACCCGAACTGGGCGGGCTTTCGCAACAATCTTGCGGCCAGTTATCTTCATGCCGGGAAGACCGCGGAAGCCGTCGCGGAATTTCAAAAGGCTCTTCGGCTTGACCCCCAAAACCGCCTGGCCGCGCTCAATCTTGCGGACTATTATTTAAACCGCAACGATTATGCGCGCTCCTTGCGATATTTCCGGCAAGCGGGGGCCAATCGTTCTCAGGACCCAGCCGTCCTGTTCGGGCTGGCAAAGGCTTATTTCGGGGCGAAAGAGCCGCAGTCCGGCGTGGAAACCGCTGAAAAGCTTTCGCGGCTGGCAGCCGCGGATTCAAAGGTTCATTTTTCTTTGGGGCTGTTGCTGGCGGAAAATGGCCGCTACCCTGAGGCGATTCAGGAACTCCAGGCCATTCCTTTCAGTGAACGAGATTTTGCCGTGTATCAGAACCTGGGGCTTGCGTACATGAAATCGGGAAAAGCGCCTGAGGCGCAGAGCGCGTTTGAGGAGGCGATGCGGCTTAATCCTGCCAGTCCCGAACCGTACCTGGGGCTGGGTCAGATTTTTTCCTCCACACATCGCCCGGAACAGGGGGTTTACTGGCTGTCTCAGGCTCACCAGCGCGCGCCGCAAAGACCTGATATTACATTCGCGTTCGCTGAGGCATTGATCCAGGCACGACAGTTAAACAGGGCGGACGACCTGCTGGCTGGCGCCGTCAGGCAGAATCCACATGATGCGGCTTTGCTTCAAGCCATGGGAGACCTCTACGCTCAGGAGCACAAGGATGAGCCAGCGCAGCGCGCTTATAAGGAATCTCTGGAAAGCGACCCGCATCAATTGGGATCGCGACTGGGGCTGGCAAAGCTCTATGAACGATCAGGAGAAACTCTGAAAGCTCGGAAAGAATACGAGACAATTCTCAAGCAGGCTCCCAACAATGCCGAGGCGAATCTGGGGATGGGCCGCCTGGCGCTGCAATCCGGAAAGTTCAATGAAGCTGTAACGAGCCTGGAGAAAGCCTTGCGGAGCGATCCCAATAATCAAAGCGCGATGGAGAATTTAGCCGCTGCCCGAATTCACCTGGGGCAGTATGCGGAAGCTCAATCCGTTTTGCAGAAGCTGGTGACGATCGATCCCAGCAATTCCCGCGCTCACTACTTGTTGGGACAGGCTCTTCTCAAGATGGGGCAGAAGAAGAAAGCGGAGCCTGAGTTTGAGCGTTCGCGTCAATTGAAGTCGGCAAGCGCCACGCGCTGAGAGTCGGAAATCCTTGTTGCAGGAGGGTGCATGCTCTATACCGTTTCCGGAGTTCGCAACTTTATAGCCGGCCTGGACCATCCCGAGGGTGTGGCGGTGGGGCGGGACGGAACGGTTTACGCGGGCGGAGAAAGCGGGCAGGTTTATCGTATTTCGCCGAATGCGGAAAAGGTTGAAATCATTGCCACAACCGGGGGCTTTTGTCTCGGCATTACTCCGGATCAACAAGAGAATTTAGTCGTTTGCGATTGCGGTCGCCGCGAAGTGCTGGGCGTAAGCCCGGAGGGTGAGATCGAAACGCTGGTCAAGTCGGTTGACGGGCGCGAACTGATGAACCCAAACTTCAGCGTCTTTGATTCTCAGGGCAATCTCTTTTTCAGCGATTCAGGCGAATGGAAAAAGGCGAACGGCGTTGTCTATCGGCTTTTGAACAACGGAAAGACCGAGGTTTTTTCTCCCGGGCCTTTTCATTTTGCCAACGGCTTGGCGCTGGATGCCGCCGAGAGGTGGCTTTACGTGGTTGAGAGCAACCTTGACCGTGTCCTGCGGATTGAGATCAAATCGGATGGCCGGGCAGGAGCGCCCGAAGTTTTTGCCGAGGGGCTGGCGAGAATACCGGATGGTCTGGCGTTTGATGCGCGCCAGAACCTTTATGTAACCACCTATGCCTCGAACTGCATTTACCGGGTGACGCCGGATCGAAAGGTGGAGTTGCTCTGCCAGGACGAAGAAAATCTGTTGTTATGCCAACCGACCAATTGCGCGTTCGGCGGCCCCAACTTCGACCAGCTTTTCGTAGCCAACCTGGGCCGCGACCATATCTCGGTGTTGGATCTCAGAACCCCTGGGCAGCCCCT
>DATGKJ010000356.1:0-4480 GCA_035294685.1 Terriglobia bacterium
TTTCCGGGTAAACGCGGAAGAAGTGACGCGAGCGCTCCGCGCGCACCGGATTCGCGTGCTTCGCAACTCCAGTTATCCTTTGCGCGCCGCAGGCAGCGCCTTGTGGCTGGTGGGCATCGATAATTTGTGGTTTTCCTCCAATGACCTGCCCAAGGCCATGCGCTCGATTCCGCCTCACGATCCTAAAATCCTCCTTTGTCACAAGCCGGAAGCCATCGGGCGGGCAGCGCGATGGGGAATTGATCTGATGCTCTCAGGCCACACGCATGGCGGCCAGGTCCGCCTCCCAATTCTCCGATCTCTCTATCGCTCGAAGCCTGGTGAACGCTTTGTCGATGGATGGAACCGACTCGGCGACACTCAAATCTATGTGAGCCGCGGAATCGGCAAAGTGGTCGTGCCGCTTCGTGTGGATTGCCCTCCTGAAATCACCTGCCTGCGTCTCCGCCGCGATTCGGTAGCCTGAATCATATAAAACTCCCACAAACGCATGATAGAGAGAACGTTGAGTTGCATCGCTGAACACATGCGAATATAGTAGCGTTCGCTCGATTTCGAGCGCCTTGGAACGCCCGGAAGCGCAAATTGCAAAATCTGTTTTCCGGGCGCAGCGCAACTCGAATCCGCATTTTTTTGCGAGGTGGTCCTGTGAAGATTTCGCGGCGCTTCTGGCGGCTAAGCTGGATATTGGCTTTGATTTTGATTTCTTCCGACGCTCTTCAGGCTCAAGTCCGAGCCTGGCAAGGCTCCCTTGAGATTCCTACCTACGGGTTGGGGCCTGCGGACCCAAATCCGGCATTCCCGCTCGTCAACCGTCACCTCATCTACCCTTACACGATGCTTGACGATCTTACGGATCATCGAGCGCCAAAGACCTATCGGGCCATTTACCTGGAGAACCGATATCTGAAGCTGACCGTTTTGCCGGACTTGGGCGGACGGCTCTACTCGGTTTACGACAAAGTGGATGGGCGCGAGGTTTTCTACCGGAATCATGTCGTCAAGTACGGGCTTATCGGGGTGCGGGGCGCCTGGATTTCAGGCGGCATTGAGTTCAATTTCCCGAATGCTCATACGGTGGTGACCGTCTCGCCGGTGGAGTCCGTCATTCTTCATAATCCCGACGGCAGCGCGACAGCCGTGGTCGGGGCGATGGATTGGGTCTCCAGCATGCACTGGGAAGTCGCCCTCACGCTCCGGCCGGATCAGGCCCGCGTCGGGCAGCGCGTGACGCTTTTCAACTCCACGCCGCTCAAGCATTTGTACTGGTTCTGGGCGAACGCAGCCGTGCGCGCGACGGACGACCTCCAGTTCATCTATCCCATGCGCGAGGTGATCCCGGATGATCCTTACGCCGCCATCGAAAGCTGGCCGGTCTGGCAGGGAGTGGATCGAAGCTGGTACAAGAACCTGAAGCACGCCACCGCGATTTTCGGACGCCAGGTTCATCGAAACTTCTTTGGCATCTATTACCACAACTCCGACTATGGCGTGGTGCACGTCTCGAATTTTCGCAAGGATCCCGGGAAGAAGATCTGGAGTTGGGGCACGGCAGGAGACGGACTCATCTGGGCTCGCCTGCTTTCCGATCACGATGGCCCTTATAACGAAATCCAGAGCGGTCGTTTTGCCACTCAGCTATACCGTGAATTCATGAATCCGCGGCGCGTGGAAGACTGGGCTGAATACTGGTATCCCGTTCGCGGCCTGGGCGGCGGATTTGTCGAAGCCACAAAGCAGTTGGCGCTGAATGTCCTGTTCCCAAACGCCCAAAACGAAACCGCGCAGGCTGATGTGAAGCTGGTTGTGAGTCCTGTTGTGGAGTTGCATGGCGCCAGAGTGCGCGTGTTTCTGGGCGTAAAACTCCTGCGCGAATTCGCTCCCGCCACTTTTGAGCCGCTTCAACCTGCGGCGTTTACTCTGCCGGTTGAAAGCGTGGACGAAGCGAAGAAGGAATTAAGGGTTCAGATTCTATCCGCAGATGGAAAGGAGTTGCTGAGTTGGTCCGCCGCCGAACCCATCGATGGAAATCCCGATTTTGTTCCTGCGGCAGGAATAGCCCCCAGGAGATTCTCGTTTTCGTCGAAGACGCCGGTGGAGGAAATCTATCTGCACGGCGTCTGGCTGGAGAAGCGGGGAAACCCTGAGGCTGCGCAGGAATTCTATCAGCGAGCGCTTGAGCGCGATCCGGATTTCATCCCAGCTTTGCTCAAGGAAGCATGGAAGAGTTATCAAGCAGCGGACTTCAGTCGGGCTGAGGCTCTGATTGCCCGCGCTCTGGAGCGGGATAACTCCGATCCCCGGGTTCATTATGCGGCGGGAACGATTTATCGGGCCGCTGGCCGCTTGACGCTGGCCCAGGACGCGTTTTGGGCTTCGATCCATTGGGGAGGCTCTCCGGCTTCAGCCCTAACGGAGTTGGGCGAAATTGCCCTCCGCCAGGGGAACGCTACGCAAGCAGCGCAGTTGCTGCGACGCGCCTTGAACTACAACCCTGACGACGCTTTCACACGGGCCGATCTCGGCGCTGCGCTGCGCCTGGCCGGAGACCCCCGCGAAGCGGAGAGAACTTCCGAGCAGGCCGTCCGGCAAATGCCTTTGCTGCCCTATGCGCTGGTTGAGCAATGGCTCGACCGGCGCGCGCTCGGCGCCGCCGCGCGCGCTTCGCAGGGCTCGCCCGCTCAGTGGATTCAGACCATTGGCTTTGATCCGCAGAATTACCTGGCCGTGGCCGCCTGGTATCACAGCCTGGGGGATTTTCAGGCCTCAGACGCAGCATTGCATGCGGCGGCGGAGAATTTGCCGGCAGCAAAGCTGACGCCGATGATCTACTATTACCTCGCCTCGAATGAGCGCGCGGAGGGCAGAAAACGCGAGGCGCAGCAGGATGCCCAGAAGGCTGCTTCCCTGACTTGCGAAGAGGTTTTTCCAAACCGGCTGGAGGATGCTAAAGCGCTGGCAGAGGCGATCGCTTTTAATCCCGCCGACGCTCACGCGCAATATGCGCTGGGCAACTTCTTCTTTGCGCATGGGCGATATGACGACGCCGCGCGGCTCTGGTTCAAGGCTCTGGGTGAAGGCTTCGAGGACCCGGTTCTGATGCGCAATTTAGGCGTCTATGCGTGGCGCGTGAAGAAGGACCTTCCCAGCGCTGCGGGCTTTTTCAGGCGGGCGATTCACCTGCGAGCCGATGATTTCAGGCTCTACGCCGATTTGGATGCGATTGACGCCCAGATGGGAAACAATTCGGCTCGCGCTCAGCTTTTCCGCTCCGCCCCGCCCGCGGTCTTGCAGCGTGACGTGGTGCGGCTGCGGCATGCTCTCTTCCTCACAGAGCAGGGGAAATTTGAGGATGCGCTATCCCTCCTGACGAGCCACGATTTCAAGCCCTGGGAAGGCGGCCAGGAGGCGCACGAGATATTCGTACTTGCCCATCTTGAGGAAGGCAAGAAGGCTCTCGCAGAAAGGCGGCCACAAGCTGCGGAGCAGGCGTTCCGGCAGGCGCTGAAATATCCGGAAAATCTGGGCGTTGGCAAGCCTTACAAACCCGATGACGAAGAGCCGCTCTACTGGCTGGGTGTGGCCTTGCAGGCCGAGGGCAAGCGCTCGCAGGCAGAGGAGGCATGGAAACAGGCTGCAAGCGAAGGAAAAGATCAGACGAGTGCGGCTGCCGTTTTCAGCGCTCTGGCATTAGAGAAGCTCGGACAGAATGAAGAGGCGCAGAAGATTCTGGCGCGTTGCCGCCAATCGGCTTCAAGGCCCGACGCGGGACCTTACAACGATTTCATCGCAGGTCTTGCTGAACGTTACGGCGATCTTCCCGAAGAAGCCAGGAACCACTTCCGTCACGCGCTTGAGTTGAACCCTCAATTCTGGCAAGCCCGCGTGGCGTTGAATGAGATGAAAAGCTCGGCTGGGAGCGACAACTGACAGCCTGCTATTCCCGCCTTCACGATCTCAATCTCTGGGTTGACTGCCATCCACTCGAAGCCGGATCTGGGGGCGCGCCCTGCGCTGATTTGAATTCATGAGCGATCTTCCGGAACTATCCATGGCTGATTCGAGCCAGCTTTTTCGCCGCGAGCAGTGGCACGCCGTCTTCGCAAGCTTCCTGGGCTGGACGCTGGACGCGTTTGACTATTTCGCCGTGGTCTTTCTGGTGGACCGTCTGGCCGCCCAATTTGGCGTCACAAAAAGCGACATTATTCTGACCCTCACGGCCACGCTCGCCATGCGCCCGGTGGGAGCGCTCATCTTTGGACTTTTTGCCGATCGTTATGGGCGCCGCGCGGCGCTGATCGCCAATGTTCTCTGCTATTCCGCACTCGAATTGCTGTGCGGATTCTCGCAAAGCTTCACGGCATTTCTTATTCTGCGAACGCTCTTCGGCATCGGCATGGGTGGCGAGTGGGGCGTGGGGGCGTCGCTCGCCATGGAAACCGCCCCACGGCGATGGCGAGGTCTTTTTTCCGGCGTCCTG